>JBEGML010000218.1:0-7586 GCA_041183145.1 Bacteroidota bacterium
GTATTCTACTGTATCAATACACCCCGCTTCATTCTTCACAGTCTGAATAATCGTGTAAAGACCTGTGTCAGTGAAAGTGTGGATTACAGGATAAACATCATAGTTGCTTCCATCGCTCAGGCTGAGCTCATTGAAACTGAAAAATTTTGCTGTATCCAAAATGGTGAATACCGGATCAAAAATGGTGGTTTTGGTGCGATCAATCACAAGCCCTGCAACTGGCGGCTGTATGGCGTTTATCGCGCCAGATATACTATAGTTTGAAGTGTCTCTGCAACCTGTCTCGCTGATTATGGTTACACTCACATCATAAATTCCCGGTGTAAAATAAATGTGCTCGGGATTCATTTCTGTCGAAGATGAATTATCGCCGAAATTCCACATGTAAATTAAAGGTGTTTGAGAAAAGGAGCTATCCTTGAATTCAACCTGCAAAGGACTACACCCAAAACCTCCCTCAAAAGTGAAAAATGGAACTGGTCTGGAATATAATCCGACTGTATCAGTTGTTGTTTTGCTGCAGCCATACTGGGAAATATTTAGGCTGACAACATAATTACCTAATTGCTGAAAAACTACATCCTGCGGATTTCTTGCAGCTGAACTTGTTGGATTCGCTGTTGGGCCGAAATCCCATAGAAAAGTTGCATCGGAGGTAAAAGAACCTGATGCAACAAAATCAAAACTGTTGACGTCGAGACAGGCATCTCCCGCACCAATAATTTCGGGCGAAAGCAGCGGATATACATAAAAATCTACTTCATTGGTGTCGCTGCAACCCTCATTGAAAGCAATAAGAGAAACCGAATAAATTCCGGTGTCCTGAAACGAATAAACAGGCTGAAATAGTCCCGAGGTGTCGGCTTGAAGGTTTGGAATTCCAAAATCCCAGCGCCATCGGTCACTATTAATACTGTTGTTTTGGAAGCTGATGTTTGTGCCGGCACAATATTGATTTTCAATTCCAATAATCGCCTGAGGCGGGTCTAAAATCCTAATCGTGTCAACAAAGGTCTCGCTGCAGCCGAATTGACTTATCGTGAGTTCTACAGGAAAAGCTCCTGTGGTACCATATGTTATGCCAACAGGATTCTGATTGGTTGAACTTAAGCCGGAACCAAAATTCCAAAAAAAACTCGCTGAAGCATCGAATGACCCTCCGGCATTGAAATCAAAACTATTTCCTGCGATGCATTGAGCACCTGGGTTAATAAATGCAGGCTCCAGTAATGGATATACTTCAAAAACTGAATAGGCAGTGTCGTAACAATTTCCTGCAGGGTCATACGCAACGAGCATAACGGTGTAGGTGCCACTGTCTGAATATGTGTATTGGGCATTTGCAGTGTTTGCAGTGTCTCCCAATGTGCCGGGATCACCAAAATTCCAGAAGTAGGAATTGCCATTGATACTGGTGCCGTTGAAATTTACTGTATATCCATCGCAAAAAATAGTTTGTGATGGAATCGAGGCAATAGCAGCCTGACAAATAACAATATTGAATTGAAAGTCTCTCCTTGAGGTACTAATTAATACACCGTTCCGATATTCTGATACACATATTCCCACAACGAACTGACCTGCTGTGGTTGGTGTGCCCGTGAGTAAACCCGTTTGCTGATTGATGAATAATGGAGGGTTGCCTCCAAGTGGATTTGACGCAGAATAGGGTGCTGAGAAAGGTACATTGATGTAGGGGGGTGGATCGGGCGGATTTGGTGCTGGATTAAAACTTGAACCACCATCAAAAGGAGAACAAATAAAATAAACTAACGAATCACCATCAGCATCTGTTGCACTATGATCAAAATTGATAGGCACGTTTGCGCAAAGAAAGATAGGGGGGAAGTTATTGAATGAAGGACTTGAATTACACAAGGCTAATGATGTACCCGGAATACTCGCAGTATAGGTTGACCCAACATCATTGGGATTAATCAGATTGCTGATGGTGCCATTGCGGCAACATCGCTGATACACCAGGGTGTAACCATTAGCACTCGGCGGAAGATTTATCGTTCCCTGGTAAACAGCCTCTTCAACACAAACATTTCCAGGTGGAATCAGGCATGGACTTATCAATACAGGCGGGACATTGGCAGAGCCCGGAAATCCAAGGTCAAGGGTTGTAAATAGGGAGCCACTTCCATCAAAAATTCCCACATGTGCCGGATTATCAAACGGGGCTTGTCCGTTAAAGCAATCCCTGTATACTTTCAAGGTTATCCGGTAATCATTATTACCAAGGCATTCAAAATAAAGCTCTCCCCCAACAATATGTGTGGATGATGCATTTCCGTGAATAATAAACACGAAAAGAAAAAGTACCCATATTTTACTGAAGCCAATCACCTGTTTGTCATTTCAATAACTTGAAAAATCCGGTTTTTGTTTCCTTTTCTGATAATACAAGATTGAAATAATAGGTTCCCGAACTTAAGTTGTCTCCACTCCAATTGTTTTGATAATTCTCATCCTCATACACCTTCTCTCCCCAACGATTGTAAACAGTGAGTTTTGAGTTCTGAAAGAACTCAAGATTTTTGAATATCAGGCTTTCGTTTTTTCCATCTCCATTTGGTGTAAAAACATTTACTTCTTCAACTTCACAGGCAGTAAGCATCTCCACATTCACCTGAGCAACGCCTGTATTGCCACATTCGTCTGTAGCGGTTAAAAGGTATGTTCCGCCTGCGTTAACGGTAACATTGCTGACAGGTCCGGGCGTCTGAGAAATTAGGTCTGAGTTAGAACTCCAGTTGAATGTGTATGCACCGCTTCCGCCGCTAGCCGATGCAGGAAGACTTAACACATATCCGGGGCATACGATGGTATCTAATCTGGACACAACTGTTATAGCATCATAAATGGGAACGAAATAATTTATCGTATCAGTATTTGAAATACTATTACAGGCGTCCGTTACACTTATGGTGAAAGACTCCGTTTGATCTGATGAAACCTGGAGTGACGAGGTGTTAATTCCTATCTGTCCGTTGTTCCAGTTGAAAACAAAAGGACTTCTGCCACCAGTAACATCTGCCGATAGGATGGCAATTTCTCCAGGGCAGTTCACTGTAATATCGCTTCCTGAAATTTCAGGGATTTGATAGGGAAGCTGAATAATACCCACCGTATCTTGTGAAGAAGGTGAACCACACTCATCTGTAACTGTAATGACGTATACAGACCCAATTCCGGGAACAATAAAAACACTTGAGTCGTTTCCAATAAAATTGGCATTTAATGTCCAGGTGTAATTGTATGGAATAAAGCCTCCGCTCACATTTGCTGTAATCGTGTCGCCTGCACCCGGGCAATCAATTACCGCATCTGTGGCTTGAACAATTAGAGGCGAAAAGGTAGGTACTATTATTGAAATATTTTGCGTGTCGGTTGAGGGTCCACAAGTATCAGAAACAGTAAGTGTATATGTGGTTGTGGATCCGGGGCTTACTATAATGGAATCGGCTGTAGAACCGGTATTCCACAAGAAGGTATAGGGCGGATATCCACCCGTAAAACTGGCGCTTATTATGGCAGTGTCGCCAGGGCAAATGAGCGTTTGATCCGTATTTGTTATTTGGATAGGCTGCAGGTTGTCGATGAATAGCGTGTCAGTTTGCGCCGGGTAATTACACGCATTTTGATAATAACTTATTATGATGGTTTCGATACCTTCTTGCAATGCATCACTGAAAGCGGTAACTGAAAGATTAGTATTTGTTTGGCCCGACGGAATGATAACTGAATCAGGAATTTGGCTGTAGTCAACTCCATTGCTCGCCGTTCCGCTTATCGTGAAAAATACTGTGATGGAATCATTAAAAGTACCCGTTGGCTGATAGCTGAAATTAAATAAACCTGTTGCACAACCTTCAACAAGATAACCATTAGCTGCCGGAGCATTGGCCACCAATGATATTTGCGGGATCAAATTTACATCTACCGTCACCGTGTCTCTATAAATAGCCAAAGGATCACAAGCATCGCTAATCTCCACCACATATTGAGTAGTTACAGTTGGGAAAACTATAACAGTACTGTCTCCTGAAATGAAGATTGGGAAGGGGAAATTCGGATCAAGTTCATACCAGGAAAATGTATATGGCGGGAAACCACCACCAACTCCGGCATTAATGGTTACACCGAAGTTCGGACAACTGATTGCTCCACCTGTTATATTGTATGAGGGTGGCGTGAAGAAAGGAACACTGACGGATACAGAGTCAGAATCTGTATAGGGTCCGCAGGTATCACTAACAATTAAAAAATAGCTGATACTGGAATCGGGGCTCACAGTAATACTCGGTGTAGTTTGACCACTGCTCCAGCTAAAAAAGTAGGGTGGATAACCTCCTTGGATTATCGGGGCAAGTGTTATGCTGTCAGTCGGACAATTAAGCGAAGTATCCTGAAGTACGATTGAAAGAGGAACAGGATTTACGATGTAGAGGATAGACTGCTGGGTAAAAATACCACAGATGTTTTGAACCAATTCCAGAATGATGGTTTCGGTGGATTCGGTAATTCCATCGCTGAGGGGCTGAATAGTGATGTCAACACTCGATTGGCCGGGTAAAAAGAGCACACTGTCAGGTATCTGTGTGTAATCTGTTCCGTTTATTGCTGTTCCAAGAATATTAAAGTTGACCACCAGGCTATCTCCGGTGGCATTTGCCGGACGTGTGAACTGAAAAGTGGCATTCGCGCAGCCCTCTACGATGGTGGTGTCTCCTGATAGGGTAGTGGCATTAATCAGAACTGCACTGGATACAAAGCTACGCGCTTTGAGAAATACTCCGGAGTCAAAGCCATCATCCAGGGCGTCAGCAATAACAAGCTTTACATGATAGGTTTGTCCGCATTGTACCGCTGAGATAGCCTGAAGAACGGTGGTGTATCCATCCAGGGAAAAGTCATTGCCGTTGTTAATCAGATAAAATTGCGGATTTACTGCAGGGCATGTTGGATCGTTAGGGTCATTATTAAATCCACCGTTTACATTGTCAATCGTAACCGGTGTGGTTGTGCCCGGAACAAGTGCAATATTTTCAGCACCATTTGCAAAAGGACCGCTGATTCCGGGCCCACTGAGGAAAAACCCGAAAACATCATTGAACTGACAAACAAATTCAGGATATTCTTCAGACCCGAAAATATAATCAAACTTCACCGTATCTCCTTGCGGAATGAAGTCAAATTCAAGGATCGCTACATCGTTTGCAGCTACGCCATTGAGTATGGTGTTGATATCAGCATCATTGGGAGTGTTGCTCAAATGGTCTGTAGAGGCAAAAATTAAATTTGTTCCATTGATATCCTGTACGTTTCCGGTTGACATTACAACTCCGCTATCCAAGCCAAGATTGGTTCCAATTCCTTTAAAAAAACCAAGAGCAGACGCATCACCCTGAAAGGTAAAGTTAGATGCGCTTACTCCATTACCTAAAAGAACATTCTGCACCAGACTCTGCTGTGGACTTGGAATAACATAACTTGTGGTGTTTATGACTACTTGAGAGATGGCTGACCAAGGAGAAAAAAACAGAAAAAAGTATAACAGAAACCTGTATTTCATAGTGAATGAAGAAATTAGGAGTGTAAATATAAGTTTTCGAAAGGCCTAGCGCAAGAGGGTTATAGTTCCCTTCTTTTTAATCACCTTGCCAGACTGATTTTTGGCAGAGATAAGGTAAACATATGCACCTTCAGGAGCCTGTTTACCATCACTACTGCGTCCATCCCATGCCAGACCTGTCGGATCATTTGTTTTGAAAACTAATCCACCCCACCGATTAAAAATCATCAATTCTGCCTCAGCTACACCATGACTATTCCCAATTAGAATATCATTCTTCCCATCCCCGTTCGGAGAAAAGGCTGAGGGAATAAATAAACTCAATTCAGGCAAAACATTAACTTCCTTGGAGACTGTATCCATACACTGATCCTCGTCTTTGATAATGAGTTTTACAATATAGGTACCCGAATCAGGAAATTGGTGAAGAATATCTGGCCCATTGCCATACTGGCCATCCCCAAAATCCCATGAAAATTCAATTCCCTGATTTGATTGATCATTAAAGAAAACCTGAAAATTACCCTCAGGAAAATTTGTTGAGGAAAAATCGGCCAGTGGCTCTCTAACGTTAATCCATGTAGATCCGGAGGAAGTATTCCCGCAAGAATCTCTTATTTCTATAGAGTAACCATCTGATTTGCCCGGTTTCACCCAAACTCCTTTACTCGTTTCTCCGGAGTGAGGCCAGTAATAATAGTAGTTTTCGACTCCTCCCGACTGTCGGCCCTCGATAAATACACTATCACCGGGGCAAATCGTGATGTTTTGAGGCAGAAATACATACAAAGAGTCGAATGGGATAAGAGAAATCCTGACCGTGTCAAAGTCTTGTTGCAAACCACAGGCATCTTCAATCATGACCACATATTCTGTACTCCCTTCAGTTGTGTCCTGCAAAACCGAGCCTGTTGCCGCCGGATTTATCCAATAGTATGAATATGGAGGCAGTCCTCCTAAACCATTGGCAAAAACAGTAACAACCTGTCTTGGACAGGTAATTGATTGGTCAGCTGAGGCTACTGCTTGTAAAGTAGGATATACTGGCACATAAACGCGCATAACATCACTGGCAAACATCTGCATGCAGGTGTCATAAACTGTAAGTGTATAATCGGTTGTCACAAGTGGATTGACAGTCTTAAGCCTTCCTGTTCCTAAACCATTGTCCCATTCATAAGTAAATCCAGGAATACCATCTGATCCATAGCCGTATAACTGCACCGGATCACCTGCACACAAAACCGTAGTATCATTTCCGGCCTGAACATTCATTTCCGGCGCATCCGATATGTAAATGGTAATGGCGCTGGCAACACCTGAGCACGGGCCTGAAATGGTGGTGATGACAATTGTTTCAAGCGGCTCAGCGATGTTGTCCTGAAAGGCCTGAATTGAGATGAATGCCACAGTTTGGCCAGGAAAGAAAATAATGCTGTCAGCAAAGGAGGTATATTCACCTGAAGATGCAGTTCCGCTTATGGTGAACCTTATAGTATCATAGGAAGCTATATTCCCGCCTCTCTCCATCTCAATCATAGCGGTACCGCAACCTTCGTAAAGTATTGTGTCGCTTTCACCGATATCAATATCTCCACTAATTACAACTCCCTGGCTGCTGAAGCTGTTCGCTTCAAGAAAAACTGCCGAAGTCAACAAAGGATCCTGCCCATCGGCAATAGCAAGTTTAATGTGATAGGTTTCACCGCAGGTAACTGCAGCAGTGGCTGTAAGCACAGTCGTGAAGCCGTTCATTGCCACCGTGGTCTGTAATGGATTATCAATGTAATATTGACCATTTAGTGCCGGTTGAACGGAACTTATTGTAATAGGCAGGGGAGGATTAGAATTCGGAACAACGGCAATATTGATTGCTCCTCCCGGAAACCCAGGCGGACTTGCATAGGGCCCGGTAATTCCGGGGCCGCTGATGAAAAAAGCAAAAACATCGTTGAATGCAGTGTTAATGAAAGTCAGATATTCATTAGAGGCAAATACGTACCTG
>JBEGML010000219.1:0-6261 GCA_041183145.1 Bacteroidota bacterium
GGAGTATGATGACCTGCAATGTTATCAGCCCGCAGATGTTCTGGTTCAAAAAACTTCGCACCAACATCACTTTCACGTTCTTCCTTTCTATTGTGGTGAATATCGGAATGTGGTTCGAGAGATTCGTGATTATCGTTACTTCCTTACACAGAGCATATGTGCCATCTGAATGGTCAACTTACCATCCTTCCTGGGTCGAAGTTGGAATATTCATAGGATCAATGGGATTGTTCTTCACCTGTTTCCTTCTTTTCGCTAAGTATTTCCCTGTTATCGCAATGAGCGAATTGAAAACAATAGTCAAGAGCTCTGGCTCTTTATCAAAAAAGAATAAATCACACGCCGCTCACGCTGCACATCACTAAAAAGCGAGACTAAAAATGAGTAAAGCAATATTTGCCATATTCGGCGACGAAGAGGTTGCAATGAAAAGTATCGCTCCGGTAAGAAAGGCCGGCGCAAGGGTGAAAGATATCTATTCACCTTTCCCTGTCCACGGAATGGACCATGCTTTGGGTCTAAAACGCTCGCGTATTTCCATTTGTTCCTTTATTTACGGTTGCATTGGATTCTCTCTGGCGATTCTAATGACCTGGTACATGAACATTTCTGACTGGCCAATGGATATTGGCGGTAAACCAAGTTTTGCTTGGTATAAAAACATGCCTGCCTTTGTTCCCGTCATGTTTGAGTCAACTGTCTTTTGCGCTGCCCATGGTATGGTTATCACTTTCTATCTGAGAAGTAAACTATTGCCCGGTGTAACCGCATTCGTGCCTGATGTCAGGATGTCTGATGACAAATTTGTTATGCATGTTGAATTAAATAACGCTGCCGACGAATCCAGAATTTCTGAAGTGCTCATTAAATTAGGCGCCGAAGAAGTTAAAGAGTATGGTAAATAAAACCAGAAAGAAAAATCTCTCATGAAAATGCGATTTAGCCTCAAATCCATCCTCTGTCTGCTGATTCCCGGAACCACCATCTTGGTTTCCTGCCAATCAGATCCCCTGAGCCCGGGAATTGAATTTATGCCCGATATGTACAGATCCCCTGCCTACAAGCACTATGAACTGAATCCAATATTCAAGGATAGTCTATCGTCTCTTGTTCCCCCGGCAGGTACCATCACTCAAGGTTCAGTCCCGAACTCTGATTATGATGTGTTTAAAATGCCTTACAGTATTCCCAATACCCCTGAAGGTTACGAATCTTCCTCCGCTTTGAAGAATCCGCTATCACTTTCCCCCGAACTGTTGGTTCAGGGAAAAGATCTCTATACCAAATTTTGCGTCCATTGCCATGGTGATGCAGGAAATGGTGACGGAAGTTTAGTGAAAAACGGCAAATTCCCCTCACCCGGCACTTATGTTAGCAAGCTTGCTACTGGTCTCAACGAAGGAAAAATGTTTCATTCCATAACTTATGGAAAGGGTCTGATGGGACAGCATGCTTCACAACTTGATAAAAAAGAAAGATGGATTCTTGTTCATTACGTGAGTGACCTGATTGCTAAAGCTCAGCCTAAACCTAGCGCTGAGGTAAAAACTAATGAAACCTCTACCACTGATAAGAAGAAATAATTATGGCGCACTCAGAAATCCTTCACACCGGTGATACCAGATATGCAGTCACCAAGAATATTAAACTTATCTCAGTTGTTCTTCTTACCGTTGGCGCACTCGCAATAGGTTTTGGCTTCGGCTCCGGCGAATATAGCCGGGCTTGGGCCAGCCTTCTTATGAGCAACTTTTACCTAATGGCTATCGCTCTTGCAGCTGCATTTTTTGTCGCTGTTCAAAATGTTGCAGAGGTTGGTTGGTCTGCAGGTATCATTCGAATACCAAGTGCTATGTCAACTTATCTCCCTTTTGGAACTGCTTTCATGATTCTCATTTTTCTTGTCGGTCATCATGAATTATATCACTGGACTCACGAAGAATTGTACGATCCCAAAAGCCCATCATATGATCCGATTCTCGCTGGTAAACAAGGCTATCTTAACATGACTTTTTATGTTATACGCTTGTTTGCTTATGCACTTATTTGGTCTGGGTTCGCATGGTTAATCAGAAAGGAGTCTTTGAAAGAGGACATCTCCGGAGGAGAAACTCACTACAACAAAAATGTCAGGCTTTCTGCTATATTTTTGGTTCTGTTTGCTGTTACAGAATCTACAAGTGCTTGGGATATTCTTATGTCTGTTGATGCTCATTGGTTCTCTACACTTTTTGGATGGTACACTTTTGCTGGCTTCTTCGTAAGCGGAATGACAGTCACTGCCCTGATTACCATCTATCTTAAAAAGAATGGTTATCTGCCACACATCAATGAAAACCATATACATGATCTCGGGAAGTTCATGTTCGCTTTTAGTGTCTTCTGGACCTACCTCTGGTTCGCCCAGTTTATGCTGATATGGTATGCTAATCTGCCTGAGGAGGTTGCATACTTCATGGCACGTCAGCACCCAAGTTTCAAGCCGCTCTGGTTAGCTAATGTCTTTATCAATTTCCTTTCTCCTTTCCTCATATTAATGACCAGAGACGCAAAAAGACATGATATCACTCTCGTAGTTGCAGGTGCCATTATGCTAATCGGACATTGGATTGATTATTATCTAATTGTAATGCCCGGTGTGGTTGGCTCTGAACATTCTCATATTGGTTTCATCGAAATCGGAACAACTTGCTTTTTCGCCGGTTTATTTATGTGGGTCACTTTTAATAGCCTGTCCAAAGCCGCATTGGTTCCAAAGAACCACCCAATGATCGAAGAAAGCTACCACTTCCACGTTTAAACATCAAAAGATTCTGCAATGCAGTCATTTCTAATCTACTCCGCTATCATCCTGGGTATCATCGCCTTCGCAAGGGTGATTAAAGTTTACGAACTTGCAAATGCCCTCCGGGGAAATAAGGATGAACAGGTAACTGATTCCGATAATAAATTCAATGCAAAAATGATGCTTGCCTTCGTGATTGCATTCTTCGCCTTCTGTATCTACCAAATTATTGCATACGGAAAATATGTTCTTCCCGAATCGGCTTCGGAACACGGAGTTGATATTGATAATCTCATGAATTTCAACCTCATCATTATCACAATAGTCTTTGTTCTGGTCAATATCATCCTTTTTTGGTTCGCTTTTAAGTATTATTTCAGAAAAGGAAACCGAGCCACTTATTTTGCCCATAGTACCAAACTTGAGCTCATCTGGACAATCGTTCCTGCCATTGTTCTTGCGGTTATCATTATTTACGGTTTGATGACCTGGAATAAAATCATGACACCTGTTCCCGAAAATGAAGCAGTTGTGATTGAGTTGTATGCGAAACAATTCGACTGGACTGCCAGGTATGCAGGTGACGATAAGAAGTTGGGTAACACCAACTACAAACTCATCAGCGATGTTAATCCCCTTGCTTTGGATACCACCGACTCCCATAGCCTAGATGATAAACTCGTTAGAGGAGAGTTTCACATTCCTGTGGGCAAAAGAGTGTTATTTAAATTTCGTTCCAGAGATGTGATACATTCTGCATACATGCCTCATTTCAGAGCACAAATGAACTGCGTGCCGGGCATGGAAACTCAGTTCCATTTCGTCCCAACCATCACAACCGCTGAAATGAGAACTAAACTCGGCAAGCCTGAATTTGACTACATTTTGGTCTGTAATAAAATTTGTGGACAAACTCATTACAATATGCAGATGAAAATTGTAGTGGAATCAGAGTCTCAATACAACACCTGGCTCGCTTCGCAACCAAAATTCAAAGCCGACCCTCAGCCCGCGGCATCTGATTCACTCAAAACCGTTAAAAACTCGGTCGCCCCTGTGCAACCGGTTTCTTTATGGTAATTTTAAACCTTAAACACACAGATTTGTTATCTGAGCATAAGCCGGAACAAAATTAACCAAGATCATATGAGCGCTCACGGAACAAGCATCGCACACGAAGAAGCCCATCACCACGGCCACCACGATGACCACCATGATGATCATCATCATGAAGATAACTTCTGGACGAAATACGTTTTCAGCCAGGATCATAAAATGATTGCCAAGCAATTCCTGATTACAGCAGTTTTCATGGGAGTTGTGGCTATGTTGCTTTCTATTTTCTTCAGGCTTCAACTTGCCTGGCCCGGCCAGGGTTTTGCCATTTCGGAGTTTTTCCTTGGCAAAAAATGGGCACCCGATGGTGTTCTCGATGCGAACATGTATCTCGCTCTTGTTACCATACACGGGACTCTTATGGTTTTCTTTGTATTAACAGGCGGTCTGAGTGGAACTTTTAGTAATCTTCTCATTCCTCTGCAGCTTGGTGCACGTGATATGGCTTCAGGATTCCTGAATATGTTATCTTATTGGTTCTTTGCCGCTAGTAGCCTTATCATGTTCCTCTCGCTTTTTATCGAAACTGGACCAGCTTCTGCAGGATGGACAATTTACCCTCCACTCTCTGCTCTTGAAGAAGCAATTCCGGGTTCTGGCCTTGGTATGACCATGTGGCTGATTTCAATGGCGTTGTTTGTTGCAGGCTCCCTTCTTGGTTCCATAAACTATATCGTAACGGTCATCAATCTGCGCACCAAAGGAATGAAAATGACCAGAATGCCTCTTACCATCTGGGCATTTTTTATCACTGCAATTTTGGGTGTTCTCTCATTTCCTGTGCTACTTTCAGCAGTTTTGCTTCTCATTTTCGACCGTTCTTTCGGTACCAGTTTCTATCTCTCTGACATATTCATCGGCGGTCAGGCACTCGAGCAAACAGGTGGAAGTCCCGTTTTGTACGAACACCTCTTTTGGTTTTTAGGACACCCCGAGGTTTATATCGTTCTCCTACCTGCTTTGGGTATAACCTCTGAAGTTATTTCAACAATGTCCCGAAAGCCAATTTTCGGATATCGAGCCATGGTCGGTTCTATACTTGCTATTGGTTTTCTTTCTTTCATCGTATGGGGGCACCATATGTTTATTACTGGTATGAACCCTTTTCTTGGAAGCGTTTTCGTGTTCACAACTCTGTTAATTGCCATCCCATCGGCAGTAAAAGCATTTAATTACCTTACTACACTCTGGAAGGGGAACCTTATTTTTTCCCCTGCTATGCTTTTCGCAATAGGTCTAGTCTCCACTTTTGTAACAGGTGGTGTTACTGGTATCATACTTGCTGATTCTGCTCTAGATATTAATGTACATGACACCTACTTTGTGGTGGCTCACTTCCACATCGTTATGGGAGCCTCTGCCATTTTCGGTATGTTTTGCGGGGTTTATCATTGGTTCCCCAGGTTATTTGGCAGAATGATGAATAACCGTCTTGGTTACTTTCACTTTTGGGTTACTTTCATCAGCGTGTTTGGTGTCTTTTTCCCTATGCATTTTCTTGGTATGGCAGGTGTTCCAAGAAGGTACTATTCAAATGAGGCCATAGATCTCTTTGCCGGTATGAATGACATAAATGTCCTTATTACTTTCTTCGCAATAGCTGGGGCTCTTGCCCAGTTGGTTTTCCTCTACAATTTCTTCTATAGTATCTTCAGAGGTAAACAAGCATCACAAAATCCTTGGAATTCTAATACCCTCGAATGGACTGCGCCTGTAAAACATTTACACGGAAACTGGCCGGGAGCTCTTCCTGTTGTACACAGATGGCCTTATGATTATAGTAAGCCAGGTAAAGAAAAAGATTTCGTTCCTCAAACCGTCCCTCTGGATCCGGGTGAAGAAGATCATTAAACCGAACCTGGCTCCTAAATCTGTAGTCCTTAAATGCCTCGCATTTAAGGACTATTTCTTTTGTATATCATTTGTGATGTTTTTTTTCCCTTCAAAAACTGAAGCACAATTGTTTGACTCAATAAAGTATTTTGTTAGCAAAAAGCCAACTATTGATTTCAGATTAGACTCCAGAAACAATTTTATTTCCTCTCGAAAGGCCTCAACATTCGGCATAAAGCTCGGTTTCGATTATAATTCTCGTCTTAGAATTGGATTAGGTTATAATTTCTTAAGAACGAATTTTTATGAGCGCACAATTAATGGTATTCCGCCAAACCGGCATGTAAGTTCTTACAGGCTCACACTTCAATATATCTGTTTTTATGTGGATTATGTTTATTACAATAGCCGTAAATGGACTTTCTCGGTTCCTGTTCAGGTTGGCTTGGGGCAAACTAGCTCAGTTGGAATTTTCCCCGCTTTTGAGAAACGCAGAAATGATTCCTCTCCAATTATGCTTTATGAAC
>JBEGML010000220.1:0-2707 GCA_041183145.1 Bacteroidota bacterium
TAGGAATCGGTGCCAGAGCCTTTCTTGGTGCGGAATGTTTTATCTTTCCAAAAATGAGTCTGGGCTTTGAATTCGGTTGGGGGCTCAGTTACTTTAATCAAAATGACGGCGAGGTGATAACCGAGACTTGGGATAATGCTACAGCGGGTATCAGATCAAGGAGTAGTCTTAAAGCAGGCTTAAGCCGTTTCGGTATTGATACAGACAACAATGGTGGTGCGTTGTTTCTCCATTTTTATTTCTGATAATCAATATATTCGGGAAATAAAAATAAACTATATTTGCCGCGTCAAAAATCAAAACGATGAAAAACCTCCTGACAAGCATGGCTGTTGCTGCACTAGTGATTGTAGCAATGCCCTCATGTAAAAAAGTAAGTCCTCGCAAGCTCGATGGAAAATGGAAAGTTGTGAAAGGTACTGTTTCTGAAACTTCAGAAGATCAAAACTCAAGTTCAAGCTACAATACCACTTATGATGGAACCAAAGAAACGGGAACCCGCAAAGTGACCTTCACTTCAGGTGGAAATCCTATAAATGAAGTGATAGACAAACAGCTGACTTTGGTTTACGAATTTTCAAAGGATGATGATTCTTTCACCATTACTTCAACAGAGACAGGCACTGAATCAGATTTGTTCAGCTTTTCTTATTTTACCAAAGATGCCTTGGGTTTCTATATCCCTGTTCAGGATGTTGAGGTGAAAACATCTTTCACACGTACCAACACTACCAAAGGTATCTTCAGCATAACAGGTGGCGCGGGCGATGTTAAAAAGAATTCTCAAATCGTGATGCAATATACCAGTGATGAGAGAACCGAAAATTCAACAATTAAATATTTTACTAACGCAACTGAATTCGCTTCTCAATTGTACGTTGCTGATTACACCGGTGGTTCCCTGACATACAAAGCCGCTCCAACAACAAAATCTGAAACAAGCAAATCATCAGGAAACGATTACATCGCCCTGATTGTTAACGTCGATGAGCTGAAAGGTGGTGTTATGGATATTTCTTACTCAGAAAACAGCACCTACACTCAAGGTAGCAGCACCTCTAAATCATCCGGTGCTTACAAATACACCCTCGAAGAAGAATAATAATTGGAATCTTTCCATGAAAGCCCGGCTCGACCGGGCTTTTTTATTTCTAATCAACAGATTTCATGGATTTTGCATAGATCTATGAATTAAGGATAATCGTTCATAACAAAGACCTGTTAATATGTTATAGACTAATCACTTGTTTTAGAAATTTTATAATGCGCTGAAAATCTAAATTCGCCTTGTGCTGCGCAACACCATTGGAATTTTTACGTTTGTGCTGTTTTTCTTCGGTTGCACTGAAGGAGAGAAGGACTCAACGCTTGCACCTGTTCACAAATTTATTCCTATTCCGGCAAAAGGGCGTGCGGTTAGAGTTGATACATTAATTAGTCCAATCGTTATTCAGGTTGAACCTGAAAAGTTACAAAAGGTTTCATTGGGAGAACCGGAATACAAAAGTACAGGGCTGGAGGTTTATTCTGCCTCAAATCCAGAACTCATAGAGGCAGGTGTGCCGAAGATTTGCACTCCCGGGCTTGATAGTCTGAAAAAGCCCATCTTTACATCATCTGCCGGTACGAAAATAAAATGTGGACTTCCTGAATTAATGGTAGCGAAAGATCCCTACATAAAGGATCAGAATCCGGCTAACTTTTCCACCTTTACAAAGCTTCAGGGCCTTCAGAATAATGCAGTTTCTTGTATGCTGCAGGATAAATCAGGGAATTTGTGGTTCGGAACATTAGGAGGAGTCAGCAAATATGATGGCCGAACTTTCTGGAATTTTACCGAAAAAGAAGGGCTTGCAAATAAAAATGTAAGAGCCATTCTTGAAGATCGTGACGGAAATATTTGGTTCGGTACTTCAGGTGGTGGAGTTTCAAGGTACGATGGCAAATTTTTTACTAACTACACTTCCAAAGACGGACTGGCAAACAATATTGTGATGTCACTATTGCAGGATAAAGCCGGTAATATTTGGTTAGGGACCGATGGAGGTGTGAGTATGTACAATGGAAAAGGCTTCACCACTTATACTGACAGACAAGGACTGGTTAACAACATTGTTTGGTCAATTATGGAAGATAGTGAGGGAAATCTTTGGTTTGGAACTTATGGAGGGGTGAGTAAATACAATGGGAAAACCTTCGCAAATTTTACTGAAAAGCATGGCCTGCCCAGTAACATCGTAACATCTGTTTCCGAAGACAGTCAAAAAAATATCTGGTTTGGAACATTCGGTGGAGTTAGTCGCTATGATAAGAGGTACTTTCAAAATTTTACAGAAAAAGAGGGTTTGCCCTCCAACAATATCTGGTCTGTGAAAAACGACAAAAATGGAAACTTGTGGATGGGCACAACAGGCGAAGGGCTAATCAGATTCGATGGGAAAATGTTTTTCAGATATACGGAATCAGACGGACTTGCCGGAAACAATGTAATGTCTTTGTGTGAAGATAAAAATTCAAATTTCTGGGTGGGAACTTATGATGGTGTATCACGTTTCGACGGTAAGGTTTTTACTTCGTTCTCAGTAAAAGAAGGTCTGGCAGGAGGGCAGGTAAGATCCATACTTCAAGATCATCAGGGTACTATCTGGCTGGGAACGTTAAATGGATTAAGCAGGTACAATGGTTCGGTTTTCGCAAATTATAATAC
>JBEGML010000221.1:0-8630 GCA_041183145.1 Bacteroidota bacterium
TAATTGTATGACTCTGTCCGATTCTTACTCTTCCGATCCAATCAGACTTTTCTAAAAGTGCTGAAAGAGCGGCTGTTTCTTGTTGAGAAGCCACAGCGGAAGACAAAGCCGTGAGTAAAATAAATATACCGGCGAAAAAAGATTTCATGATACTGTTTTCAAAAAGCCCTGGGAATCCAGCTGCAGCAGCTGATGATCTACCATGCGATTGGTCTGTTCGATTAGCATATCGGGAAGTTCATCAGGAAGCAGGGAAGGCAATTCGTGAATACGCGTATTCCGGATTGCAACCACCTGCATCACAGATTGTCTGATTCGCTCTTCAGGATGTTTTAACTTATTTCTGCGAATACAGACATCACAGCTTCCGCAATTCTGAGAATCTTTATCGCCGAAATAATTCAGCAACCATACGCTTCTGCACACATGACTTCCGGAGGCAAATGCTATCATCTGTTCCACCTTGTTCCGGTAATGCTCCTTTCTGTTGCGCAGGTGTTCCGGACTGATACGCAGATTTTTTGCATCTACACGCTGTTCCAGAAAGGTGATCAGTGGATGACTTGTACGCGGAAGGTATTCAATGATGCCACGGGCGTGCAAATGCTTGAGCATGCCTTCCACCTTTTCAACGGGCAGTCTCATTTTACCCGCGAGTTCATATTCTGAAATACGCACATGATGATCGAACAAGCCGCTGTAGGTGCGCAGAAGGAGTTTAATGAAATTGTCGAGCCCCTGCCCAAAGACCTGCACCTCATACAAGTCTTTGTAACTTACGATTATATGCAAACGGGCAGGAAGCATGCTTTCTTCAGTAAAGGCGATATATCCTTCCTTTTCCAGCAGGCGGATGCTATGAAAGACAGTGAGCGGATTTAGTTTAAAAGTCTCACAAAATGCGGCAACATCAAGTTCATAACTTTTGTCAGTTACCAATCCGGCGGCAATCTGAAAGCGATGCGCCAGAGCCTGATATACCTGCCTGATGAGGGGCAGTTCAGGGAAGCTTTCCTCAAGCTGACGACGGAGCTCAAGGGCATCGTTGGCTTCATAAAGCAAAACAGCGTATGAGGTTTTACCATCTCGTCCGCCTCTGCCTGCCTCCTGAAAGTAATTTTCAATACAATCAGGCAATGCCATGTGCACCACAGTGCGTACATCAGGTTTATTGATACCCATGCCAAAAGCATTGGTACAAGCCATAATCCGTATTTTTCCGGAAAGCCATTCCTGCTGCCGCTTTGCACGTTCTTCCTGTTCAAGACCGGCATGGTAGAAGGATGCAGAAATGCCAGACTCATTCAGAAACCTTGCCACATCTTCAGTTTTTCTTCTGTTTCGCAGATACACCAATCCGGAGCCGTGAATTTTCTGAAAAACTCCAAGCATACGTTTCCATTTATCCTCTTCATTCAGCACCATGTAATGCAGATTCTTCCTTGCGAAGCCCATTCTGAAAATCTGTGCCTCACGAAGTTTAAGGCGAGCAGCAATATCATCAATCACATCAGAGGTTGCCGTGGCAGTTAGAGCAAGTACAGGCACTTCGGGCAGCCATTCCCTGATATCGGCGATTCGCAGATAGGCAGGCCTGAAGTCATAGCCCCACTGCGAGATACAATGCGCCTCATCTACTGCAATCAAACTCACAGGCATACGCTCCAACCTTTGAAGGAAATTCGGGGCTTGCAAACGCTCGGGAGACACAAACAGAAATTTAATTTGTTTTTGCCCGGCTTCTTCGAGCAAGCGTTCCACCTCATTTTTTTTCATACCGGCATGAATGCAGGCGGCCGGGATATTTCTTTTGTTAAGGTCATCTGCCTGATCTTTCATCAAAGCAATGAGAGGTGTGATGACAATGGTGATGCCCGGAAAGCACATTCCCGGAATCTGGTAGCAGAGCGACTTTCCGCCTCCGGTAGGCATAAGCGCAATGAGGTCTTTGTTGCTGAGAACCTGCCCGATTACTTCTTCCTGAATACCGCGAAAAGCATCATAACCCCAGTATTGTCTGAGGGCATCTAGCGGCTTCTGCACCAAAGATGGGTTCATATTCAAAAATCCACTTTCACAAGTTTTCCATGCTTGACCAGGCCATCACTCTCGATAAACACAAGGTACATGCCGGCAGGGAAAGTACTGACAGGAATCGTCAGTCTTGAAAAGCTTTGATTATCATAAAAGGCATTGTAATAAAATCTACCCCAAAGGTCAGTGATGAAAAGCCTCATGTTTGCAGGTTGTTTGAAAACAACACTCAGATAAAGAAATTCTACAGTTGGATTAAGATCAATGCTTAATGCAAATGCATCACAAGGGCCTTGTGTGTAGTATTGAACTCCGGCGTTATTGAGCCAGCACTGGTTCTGGTAAGTCACATTGTCACAGCCGCAATAGGGGTCGAAAGTAAAATAGCAGGCCGGACCGGCTATGATTCGTGTACTATCAATACAAGCTCCCGAAAACTGCGCCTTAGTTATTTGGCTGAGCAGGAAAAAAAGCAGAAAAAGCGGGATTCTGAACATGTTGCTAATTTCGGAAATTGAAATGTTTTTCTGCATGTCGGCGGCTTGAATTTATCAACGTAAGTGAATGTCGTTTGTTGTAAAATCCTGCCGCTACGGAGTTTGAACCCTTCTTTAAAACCCCTTATCTTCACCGCGCTATGGGAAAACTGCTCATTAAAAATATCAAAGGACTGGTGCTGGCAGAAGAACAGCCACTGCCCTATCGTGCCGGCACTGCCATGCGTGAGGCCCCGGTGATTGAAGATGCCTGGCTGGCCATTGAAGACGATAAATTTGTTTCCTTCGGCAGCATGGAGGAATGGTCCGGAATCGACGACTGGCGCGACCTTGAGGTGATTGACGCAGATGGGGCCTATGTACTTCCGGCCTGGTGCGATTCGCATACACACCTTGTCTATGCCGCACCGCGCGAACAGGAATTTGAAATGCGTATCAAAGGCCTGAGCTATGAGGAAATCGCCCGCAATGGCGGTGGTATTTTGAATTCAGCAAAGAGGCTCTCTGCTGCTACCCGGCAGGATTTATTCCATTCAGCATTACGACGCATGGAAGAAATCACGGGCTTCGGCACCGCAGCCGTGGAAATCAAAAGCGGATACGGATTAAACACCGAAGATGAGTTAAAAATGTTGCAGGTCATCCGTGATCTGCGCTCGCATTTTCCTCACGCTATAAAATCCACCTTTCTCGGAGCACATGCCATACCTGCCGAATACAAAGAAAACCGTGCAGGCTATATCAAACTCATCACCGATGAAATGCTTCCAAAGATTGCAGCCGAAAACCTCGCAGACTTTTGCGATGTATTCTGCGACAGAGGTTTTTTTAATCCGGAAGAAACCGATACCATACTGAAAGCCGCTGCTGCACTGGGAATGCGGGCAAAGATTCATGCCAACGAACTCGACTATTCAGGGGGTATTCAGGTGGGTGTAAAAAACAAGGCCTTGTCTGTTGATCACCTGGAATGTACGGGTGATGAAGAAATTGAAGTGCTCCTGACTTCGGGCACCATGCCTACTTTGCTGCCCGGCACGGCCTTTTTCATCGGACTGGAATATCCGCCTGCACGCAAGATGATTGATGCCGGTTTGCCTGTTGCCCTGGCCACAGATTATAACCCGGGCTCCTGCCCCTCGGGCAATATGCCATTCGTGCTTTCTCTGGCCTGCACGCAGATGAAGATGTTACCGATAGAAGCCATTGTTGCCGCCACGCAAAATGGTGCCTATGCAATGGGACTGCACGAGACACACGGTACGATAAGTCCGGGTAAGACGGCCAGCTTCATCATCACCGCTCCCATGCCGGGCCTGGCCTATCTGCCTTATGCCTTTGGCAGCAAAGTAATTCAACAAGTTTACATTTCAGGAAAACGTCTGTTATGAAATACAGCATAGCCATACACGGAGGTGCAGGCACTATACCGCGCAACAGCATGAGCCTAGAAAAAGAGCGCAGTTACCGTGATGCGCTGGAAGCCGCCCTGTATGCGGGAAGCAGCATACTTGAAAAAGGAGGCAGCGCACTCGATGCGGTGATGCATGCCGTGAAAAGCCTGGAAGATTGTCCTTTATTCAATGCCGGAAAAGGTGCTGTTTTTACCCATGAAGGAAATCATGAATTAGATGCGGCCATCATGTGCGGCAAAAGATTTATGGCCGGTGCAGTAGCTTCTTTGGAAGGAATTGCCAATCCGGTTTTAGTAGCGAGAAAAGTGATGGATGAAAGTCAGCATGTCTTGCTTGCAGGCAGAGGCGCACTGGACTTCGCCATAGAGAAAGGATTCAAACAGGAAGAGCCTGCCTATTTTTACCAAGAGCTGCGATACAGACAATGGCAGGAAGCCCTTGCGAGCGATAAGGTGGTGATGGACCATCAAGGCGATGAGAAGAAGTTTGGCACCGTGGGCGCAGTTGCCAGAGACCGGGAAGGCAACCTTGCTGCGGCCACTTCCACAGGTGGCATGACCAACAAGCGTTACGGAAGAATCGGTGATAGTCCGCTTATTGGCTGCGGCACCTATGCCAACAATGCCACCTGTGCGGTATCAGCCACCGGACACGGAGAGTATTTCATACGTTCCGTTGTAGCCTACGACATCTCCTGTTTGATGGAATATCGTGGCCTGAGCTTACAGCAAGCGGCAGAGCTTGTGGTGAAAGATAAATTAGTGAAACACGGCGGGGAAGGCGGCATCATTGCCATAGGCAGAGATGATTTACCCGTGCTGGTGTTTAACTCAGAGGGCATGTATCGCGGATGTCTGACAGAAGGAGGTGCCATAGGCACCGGCATTTATTTAGACGAAGCCTGAATCTGCTCAGCGTCAGCAAAGAACTTACGTTCCTTTACATGGTAGTGGTTGCCTTTAGCGAGCACATGAACAAGGAGGTTTTCAATAGACAGCGGCGTACCTTCATCAACATCGGCAATGTTGCTGTATTTGATATGATGACCGTCGAAGATGAGCACCAGCCCTGAGCCTATGGCCTCCAGTTCATTGCCATTGGTGACGAGCACACCGGTATCTTCACCCAGACCGATACCGATGCAACCCGGGTTGCTGGCCACAGCCTGCGCCAGACGGCCGAAGCGCCCGCGTTTCACGAAGTGAGAATCGATGATGACATTTTTCATGAAAGCCAGGCCGGTGGTGATTTTCACCTCTCCTTTCAGGAGTGCTTCTGTAGAGCTGCCCTGATAGATCATGGTATTGCTCATAGCCATGGCACCTGCGCTGGTACCGGCAATCACAAAGTTTTCGTTTTGGTAGCGGGTGTGCAGCACATCGAGAAATTCAGTGCCCCCGAATATCATGCTCAGCCGAAGCTGATTACCGCCGGTGAACATTACCCCATCACAGTTAGAGATACGCTCGATATAATCTTCACGCAGGGCATCTTCACGATTTTTGATGTGTATGATACCGATGTTTTTGCAGCCCAGTTTACCGAAGGCATCGGTATAGTTTTCGCCAACTTCTTCCGGAATCATGCTGGCGGTTGTGATCACCTCCACCCTTGATTCGGTGCCCTTCATCTCTGCGAGGATCCTTTTAAGGATGCCGTATTCAAAGAAGTTCAGGTGTTTCTTAGGCTCGAAATTGGGTTCAATTTCAGTGCCTTTATCTTCATTTCCCCCCACCGATATCAATTTGCCTTTCGGAGCTAGCATGGCGATTTCTTTGGTACAAAAAAAAGGCTTTCCCTGCCACGATTCGGCAGGATGTTTAAAAAGAAATTAACACCACCTCGTAGAGAATCATTCGGAATATGCGGAGAAGGGAGATTTTGAGCGTTTTATTGAAGGGTTATTTAGCCACATTAAGTGCCCGTATACATGAGCCACCGCCGCCGCAAGCGTCCCGCTTGTGGCTATAAATTCCTTTAGTATCACCCTGCTACCGCAAGCGTCCCGCTTGTGGCTATCAATTTCCTTTGCTATCATTCTAACTAAGTCTTTAATATCTGCATCATCTCTGACACAACCTTTCTGCTGATTTTCTTTTCTGCGTTTTATAATTTGTTCAGATGTACAAGACTTAAAGTCTTTTTTTAAAAAAAAACTACAAGCGGGTCGCTTGCGGTAGCGGTGCCACCACAAGCGGGACGCTTGCGGTAGCGGGTCTTCAGATGTACAAGACTTAAAGTCTTTTTTTAAAAACAAACCACAAGCGGGACGCTTGCGGTAGCGGGGGAATGAAGCAATCAATATATTGAGATTATAAAAGATTCTTACCTGTCACAAAATACATATCGAGTTTGCCCTTTCCCTTGGCCTCAATCTCACCGCGGTACTCACAGTTGAAATAAGGTTTTACCAGCTCATAGGTAGCCCCGGAAATATTGACCTTACCAACCTCTCCGCTACTTTCCATCCTGGAAGCCATGTTCACCGTATCGCCCCAGATGTCGTATGCAAATTTTTTAATTCCCACTATTCCGGCTACAACCGGTCCGGTATGAATTCCAATTCGTATGGTGAAATATAATTCTCCTTTGGCCTCCTTCTCTATTTTGTGATTTTCCATGAAAGACTGAATATCCAGTGCCGCTAAAACCACATCCCTGGCATGCGTTCCGCTCGGAAGCGGGAGTCCGCCCGCAGCCATATAAGCATCTCCGATGGTCTTTATTTTTTCGATGCCGTGTTTTTGCATGATGACATCGAAGGCAGAAAAACACTCATGAATTTCTTTTACCAGATCTTTTGGCGTAAGCTTTTCTGACAACTGGGTAAATCCCTTGAAATCGGTGAACAATACCGTTACTTCCTCTATTAATTTTGCCTCAGCACTGCCCTTGGCTTTAAGCTCCTCTGCAACACCGACAGGAAGGATGTTAAGCAACAGATCTTCACTGTGCTGCTTTTGAATTTCTACTTCTGCTTTCTGTAATTCAATTTCATCTCTCTGTCTCTCTACTTCCTGTTTCTGACTACGGATAACAGTTGTGGCTTCGTCTACCTTTACCTCCAGTTCCTTTTGTCTTTTCCTGAGTGCGCGCTCTCGCCAGCGAATGTACAATACCACAGAAAAAAGTGCTGAAACAGCGTACAGAGTGTAGGCCCACCAAGTGCGCCACCAGGGTGGACGAATCTCAAAGGTATAAGCAAAAGGCTTACTCCAATATCCCTCGCTGTTCATAGCTTTTACTTTAAAAGTATAGAATCCCTCAGGCAAATTCCCATAAGGTGCCTCTGTGCGGTTAGTAATAGCGCTCCAATTTTCATCTATCCCTTCTAATTTATATTGGTACATTACTTTTTTTGGATGCCTCATGGTAATGCCAATAAAATTAAAAGTGAGATCATTGTTGTTGTAGGCCAAACTTAAACTCTCAGGCAGTCCGTACCATTTTGAAATTCCATCAAACTCAAAATCACCAATGCTCACACCATTACCAAGCACAATACCGGTATCTTTTTTATTTGCTATATTAACCCAGGCGATATTTTCATTAAACAAAGAAATGCCCGTTAGCTGTATGTTTGGTGCAAGGGTATCAGGCACATCTGCCTTCGTTGGATGATAAGCCGTTAACCTATCATTGGCCCCTATCCAAATTGTACCATCTCTGGCTTCATAAATGGTTTTGCCTACGTTTACTCCCATTCCTAAAAATCCATCTTCGTAGCCGTAAGATTTAAAAAGGAGATCTTTTTCGCTTAGTTTACCCGATTTATATTTATCAAAAAAATCAACTAACTTCTTCTTAGAAAGCCTATTCAGGCCGAATCGGGTGCCAAACCATAAGTTCCCAGCCTTATCCTGAAGCATATTAAAAACATATTTATTTGATAAGCCTTCTTTTTCGGTAAAACTAGTAAGGCTGTAATTGTCGTACCCTTCAACCTTGTTCAGGGCAAGTTTAGAAATGCCGCCGCCATAAGTGCCGAACCATAGGTTTCCGCTTTTGTCTTCAAGAATTGACAAGACTGTATTATTTGGTAAGCCTTCTTTTTCGGTAAAATGAGTAAAGCTGTAGTGGTCATACCCTTCTACCCTGCTCAGAGCAAGTTTCGATACACCTCCGCCATAGGTGCCGAACCACAAGTTTCCGCTTTGGTCTTCAAGGATTGACCTGACTTGATTATTTGATAAGCCCTCCTTTTCGGTAAAATGGGTAAAGCTGTAGTCGTCGTACCCTTCGACCTTGCTCAGGGTAAGTTTCGATACACCTCCGCCATCAGTTCCGAACCACATGTTCCCGCTTTGGTCTTGCAAGATTGAAAAGACTGTATTATTTGATAAGCCTTCTTTTTCGGTAAAATGGATAAACGACTTTCCGTCATATTTACTTACTCCGCCATCAGTGCCGAACCACAGGTTCCCACTTTGGTCTTCTATGATTGAATAGACTCTATTATTTGATAGGCCTTCTTTTTCGGTAAAATGCGTAAACGACTTTCCGTCATATTTCGATACCCCTCCGCCATCAGTTCCGAACCACATGTTCCCGCTTTGGTCTTGTAAAATTGAATACACGGTATTATTTGATAAGCCTTCCTCTTCGGTAAAATGGGTAAACAAGTTTCCGTTATGTTTAGATACACCTCCGCCATCAGTTCCGAACCACATGTTCCCGCTTTGGT
>JBEGML010000222.1:0-2523 GCA_041183145.1 Bacteroidota bacterium
GAATAATTTCGAGTGCAGTGTGGTGGTAATGAGCCCTCCAGTTACCATCGTTGCTGTATTGGTCAGCGTAGAAATACAGATCAGGGTGGTTTTTTGCCAGTTCACGTGCAACAGCCTGAGCGCCATCAGTCCCTTCAAATTTTGAGGTAAAGATGATATCGGCTCCGAGAGCTGTGAGCAGATGTTTTCGCTCTGCAGAGGCATTTTCGGGAAGGCAAAGCGTCAGCCGGATACCCAGTTCGCGGCAAATCGTTGCGTAGGCGATGCCAGTATTCCCGCTGGTGGCGTCGAGCAGCGTTCTGCTCCTGTTCAGCGCCCCGGACTGAACAGCTGCATATATAATATTGTATGCAGCCCGGGCTTTCACACTGCCCGACAGTTGTTCCCACTCCATTTTAGCATGGATAGTAACCCGGGGGTGTGTAAAGATTTTCCGGGCATTGTAAACGGATGTTCTGCCGATTTTCAGTCCGATCTCCTGAAGCGAGAGCAGCAGATCGAACTCAGGAGAGGTCTGGTGAGTAGTACCCATGATTTTGTGTTTATTAGGGCTTGCTGAAAAACTCCTCCAAGACCCCTAATCATTTGTAATTCAAATAAATAAGTCCGAATTTTTCAATCATTTTCTTGCTTATCTGCAAGGTTTTCAAGAATTTTAGGGCAAATTTCATGCAGATGATCAAGTACATCTCCGCCAAACAGCTAAGCGTAGAAGAGTTTGATACCACCTTTGGCCAGAAACTCAACCCGTCTAACAAATGGGTCATTTTGGCGAATGCTATCCCATGGGATGCGTTTGTAAGTGTTTATTCCCGGAAGATGTCCAGTCGTATGGGCAGAACCTCTATACCACCCAGACTTGCCGTTTCTGCTATGATTATCAAGCACTTGGAAAACCTTGATGATCGGGGTGTCGTTCAGGCACTGGAAGAAAACATCTATATGCAGTACTTCGCCGGGTACACTTCTTTTAACACCAAAAGGCCCTTCGACCCTTCCCTGCTGGTAGAAATGAGGCATCGGATGGGAAAGGAAGCGTTTGATGAAATGTCGTTGCTCATTATCCAGAAAGCTGTTCCAATTTTGGAGCAAATGAAGGCTGAAAATAAAAATGTCAAATTCAAAAACGGGCCAAAAAATAATTCCGGCAACAAGGATAAAAATACGATTAATGCCGAGTCAAAGGATGCTGATAATTCTGAAAAAAATGATGATACCCCAGTCGGAAATAATGAAATTAATACCGAAAAAACCATCGCTGAAATAATTACTGAAAATACTGCTGAATATTCCTCAAGCACTGCTGTGCCAGGTGAAATTTCTTGCGAAAATGTACCGAACCGGGGCACACTGATTGTTGACGCAACGGTTGCGGATCAGATGATAAAATTTCCGACTGACATTGGTCTTTTAAATACTGTGCGGCTTCAGTCAGAGCGATTAATCGATATCATTCATGATCAAAGACAAGAACAAAAAAAGCCCAGAACATATCGTCTTGTTGCTCAAAAAGAATTTCTGGAACTGGCAAAGAAGAAGAATAAAAGCAACAGGCAGGTTCGGAAAATAAAGACGAAACAGCTCGGCTATCTTAAACGTAACATAAACACTATCAACAGGTTACTGGATGAATTTTCGGTTATGCCACTCCAGTACGAGGATTTGAGGATGTTCTGGATTATACGCCTTGTGTACGATCAACAACGCAAAATGTATTGCGACAATACCCATTCACATCCGGACCGAATTGTAAGTGTGCATCAACCGTACGTTCGACCAATACCGCGTGGCAAAGACAAGCACAGCACCGAATTCGGAGCCAAGATAGGGGTAAGCGTTTGTAACGGATTCAGTATGGTGGATACGCTGAGCTGGCATGCCTATAGCGAATCAAAGGATTTGATCAAACATGTAGAAAATTACAGGCGAAATTTCGGTTATTATCCTGAATTTCTATTAGCAGATAAAGCATATTTGACGCGAGAAAATCGTGATTTTTTGAAATTGCGAAATATTCAACACAACGGAAAAAAACTCGGCAGACCCCTACAATTATCCAGCCGTGAAAAGGCAATAATTCGAGCTAAAAATGCGGAGCGAAATCACGTCGAAGGTAAATTCGGACAGGCTAAAAATTCCTTTGGACTTTCCCGTATAAGGGCCAGGCGAGCAGATACATCCGCAGCGTGGATAAGCGGCATCTTTCTCGCACTGAACCTCACGCGCCTGCTTAAAATCATGCCCGTGGTGGGCCTAATCCTTCACTTAATTGCTAAAAATGCCCTGATGGCTCAAATTGTCAGGCTTTTGTGGTCTTTTGAGGGTCGTTTAGGTGCTTCCGTGAAGCGGAATTGGCGCCGAATGAAGGAGGACTGGCAACATCTGTGGATACTGGACAGACCAAAAATGGCCTCCGTGTATGGTTGATTGGAGATTTTCAGCAAACCCTAACGTTACGCTACCCGAATATGCGACGCATAGGAGCAATTTTCGGGTAGCGATTGTTAGCGCCATCATCCTACG
>JBEGML010000223.1:0-5465 GCA_041183145.1 Bacteroidota bacterium
GTGCAAAAGAAAGTACAGGACACGGCAGTCCGCTTCCCTTACTGGTACATGGCGGACCCGGACGAGCAGGTGGTGGCGAAGAAATGGGCGGTGTACGAGGCGTAAAACACTACATGCAAAGAACCGCCTTGCAAGGCTCTCCAAGCATGATTACTGCCATCACTCAGCAGTACCAGTACGGGGCAAAAATCAAAGAGAAGGTGATTCATCCATTCAAACAGTACTTTGAGGACTTAGAAATTGGCGAGACTTTAATAACAGCCAAAAGAACCGTAACTGAATCAGATATTGTAAATTTTTCAAACGTAAGTTGGGATCATTTTTATGCCCACACTGATGCTACTTCGCTGGAAGGCACCATTTTCACACAGAGAGTTGCACACGGATATTTTATTTTGAGTGCCGCTGCAGGATTGTTTGTTGATGCCAAAAAAGGCCCGGTATTGTTAAACTACGGAATTGACGAATGCAGATTTACCAAACCTGTATATCCGGGTAGTACAATCGGCGTGCGGCTTACCGTAAAAGAAAAAACAGCCCAAGAGAAAAAGGGAGCAGATGATATAGCCAAAGGCATTGTGAAATGGCTAGTTGATGTTTACGATGAAAGCGGAGAGACCGTAGCAATTGCCACGATATTAACGATGGTAAAAATGCGTAATCAGAATTGAAAGGAGACAGGAAGTACCATAATTTGAAATAAATTTTGGGTGGAATCAGAGGTGTAACCCTCATTGGATCCATCCAATCTAAAAAGTGATGTATTGCCTGATGGAAAGATTTACTACTGACATCATCAACTAAATTTAATTTTCCTGAGGCTGGTCATAGCTTTAAACTAAAACCTACATAAAATCTAATTCCTTGAAGGGGAGCGTAATTGTAGGCAGTATCAAAGGTATAGGACCGGGGATTTGCAATGGTATCAGCAGCCTTTTTATCGAAAGGATCAAAAGGGCGCATAATCGGATTCCGTCCGGTAACATTGAGCAGATTTTTTATACCCATCCAGAGATTAAGTTTCTGATGAACGGGATGGCTCAATTTCAGGTTAATCAGATGTACTTGAGGAGAATATTCAGATCTGAAGTCATTTTTTTGAATAGGCAGGCGCATGGATCCGTACCAATTTGAGGTGATATCTACCCGCGTTTCTGTGCTGAAGGTGTAGCCCGCTTCCCACACCCCGGACCATCGGGGTGAGTAAAGCTGTCTTTTTCCTGACCGGACATCTCCGGCTTCAGAGCTGACCAACATAACATCGTTATAAGTGATTCCGGCTGAAAAACTCCAGTTTTCATTTAGGTTCAGACTGATATTTCCTGCACCACCAGCGGTAAATGCAAAACCACTCAGATTGCGGAACAATATTTTCTGAGGATCCGTATCGAAATCTCCGATAATGCGATTGCTGAAATGAGTGTAAAAGAGCTGAGAGTTGATGATCAGTCCATATTTCTCCTCGCTAAGCTCCAGGCGATGTTCAGCGTGAATGTTCCAAGAGCGCTCGGGTTTCAAATTTTCAAGTACTACTACATCACGCGAACCACTTAAAGCCGCATGGTCCTCAGTGAATAGATTTACAACCCTGTAGCCCGTTCCATAGCCTGCTCTCCATTCATGTCCGCCAGATCTCTTAAAATGGAAAGCCAGTCTTGGCGAATGAACAATTCCATGGACAGGATCGTAGTCTGCGCGATACCCTGCAAGAACTTTTAAATTTGAAGGAGCCTGCCATTCATTTTGTACAAAAAGGCCCGGCAGTAATCTACGGCTAACATCTGTGTAGCTAGTCCCTGCAGTTGCAGGACTGTCATCTTCATAATCATTATACCTTATTCCTGCACCTGCAAGAAGATTGTGCTTGGAACCCATTTTATGATTCAGGTAAATCTGGCCGAACATTACAGTCTGCTCAGCATTAAAGGGCATAAGTCCGTAAAAACTATTTTGACGGTGATGATTCCAGGAAAACTGCCAGCTGATATTTTCTTTTATTGGAAGTTGCTGAGAAGCCAACAATTCCCATCTGTTGATGCTTACAAATTCTCCGTAAATACTGTCGCTACCGGCATATTCCGGAGTCCAGTTCAACTGTCCACCACCACGGTTCTCAGAGAAATAACGGGCAGCAATTTGAAGATAACGTGTCTCTTTTATGGAGAAGCGCCATGAATTAAAAACAGATAAACGCTGTTGCAAAGGTAAATCCATAAAACCGTCATAATTATTATCTATTTTGTTATTATATAGATAATGACTGATTCCAGTTGCAACTTAATGTTTAGATAAAAAGGGCAGCTGAACCCACAAATCACTTTGATGCTCAAGCCAGGAAGTGCTAAAATGTTCAAGGCCGGCCTTCAGGGAATTGCCCGGCTTTTTAGTCACTACATTAATGAGCCCGGCCATTGCTTCAGAGCCATACAAAGTAGAGGCAGGACCTTTCACCACCTCAAGCCTGTCAAGTAATCCGGCAGGAATCCCATTCATACCATAAACAGAAGAGAGACCTGAAACAATCGGCATTCCATCGATCAATATCAGAGAATATGGGCCTTCCATCCCATTTATCCGAATATCACCTGCCTGACATATATTACAGGTAATCTGGGGACGAAGCCCATTGATCATTGATGCGATGTCGAAAAGGCAGGAGCCCGGATTCTTCTGAAGGACGGCTGCACGGTAAATCTCAACAGGAACAGGGCTTTCTGACCTTTCAGATTCCTTAAACGAAGCAGAAATCACTATTTCATTCAACTTTAGTTCAAGTGGTTTTAAGCTGATATTAGGCATCTCATTCAAACCTTCAAGAATCTCAATACTATCCCTGAACGCTACAAATCCGGGAGAAGAAATACTCAGGAGATATTTTCCGGGCCTTACATTATCAAAATAATAGCCGCCATCAGCACTGCTTAATGTCAGAAACTTTCCTGGATTGAGAACCACAACCAAGCCCTTTGAGGCTGAATCGGCGCAGAAAACTTTACCGCGTAATTCCGCAGCAAATAGACTATACTGAGCAAAGAAAAATATTAATACGTTTAGCAATAGTCTCACAGAATACAAAAATAAAAAAGTTAGACTAATCTAACAATTATATTTTTATAATCAAATTAATTCGCATTGAATCCAAACAAGATTTCATTTTATCTTCGTGGTATGTTATCTCTTACCGAGGAAAATTATCTGAAAGCCATTTTTCATTTATCACCAGCAGGCAACCATGTCAGTTTAAACGAGTTGAGCAAGGCACTGGGCATCAAAATGTCAACGGTAACCGCCATGATGAAAAAGTTAAGTCAGAAAGGCCTTCTGGAATATGCAACCTACAAGCCGGTTAACCTTACAGAACAAGGAAGGATTGAAGCGGCTTTGGTAATTCGCAGGCATCGACTTACAGAGATGTTTCTTGTTGAAGTAATGGAATTTTCATGGGATCAGGTTCATGAAATTGCTGAACAGATGGAACACATTCGTTCGTCTGTTTTTTTTGACAAAATGGATACTATTCTCGGCCATCCATCAACGGATCCTCACGGCTCACCCATCCCTGACAAAGATGGGAAAATCAAAAAGCGAAAAGAAAAGATGTTATCAGAGTGCAAGGAAGGAGACGAGGTGAAAATCAGTAGTGTTCGTCAGGGTTCTGACGAATTTCTCAGATTTTTAAGTCAACGAAAATTACATCTTGGCCTTGCCCTTACGGTAAAAAAAATTGAGCCATTCGATGGAAGTATGCGCATTTCTATTCCTGGAAGAAGACAGGAGTTTTTGAGCCGAGATGTTTGTGAAAAGTTGATGGTTGCTTTCTCCTGATTGAACAGGGTCTGAAAAAATTAGCTGCTCAGATATTAGGGCATGCAACCTAGCAATTAAAAATTTAATTTAATTCAATTGCAACCCACCGTGAGGTTCGTTCTTAAGCGGTGCATAAAAAAAAAACAGAAACTTATCAGCGATCGGCAGGAATCACCAATTGCTCGAGATCAACCTTACAGATATTCAGATCAACCTCATTGTTGATACCATTGACATTTCCCCTGCAACTGTGCTGCCAGATACTCCAGTCATCCCAACCAGCGGGAATTCCGGGTTCACTTCTCAGACGATAGTCGGCAATCCAGAGATGATAATCTTTCTCCATGCCCTTGAAATGCTTACTGAAATATCTGTTCCAGAATGAAGCGTTGGTATAAATGATGGGCCTAACACAAAGTTTTTCTTCAATTTCATAAATCATTTGCTTGAGATGCTTCACGTATTGAGCCGGTTTGATGCGGTGGTATTGCTTACTAAATTCAACATCAATGACAGGAAGAAGGTGACCGGGCCCAAAATTAACAACCGAGAGGAAGAGATCGGCTTGTTCAGTGCCACTTACACCGGGACGAAAAAAATGATAGGCACCTTTTTTGGCAGATGAATTAATCTTATTCCAAAAGACAGAAAATTTAGGATCTATTAGCTTGGTGCCCTCTGTGGCTTTACAAATGATAAAATGAAGTGTAGTGTCCATTTTATCCCAATTAATATGCTGATATCGAGAAATATCGATTCCGTAGCTGTAGGTTACCTTGGTTGACTTTTCAGACTTTCCGTGGCCGGTACCTATGAAACAGCGGTTGTTTCCCTCACCAAAGGAGAAGACACAAAGTGCAGCTATCAGAAGGATATTACGGATTTTTCTCATTTTCAATTCTCAATCAGGCTACCAAAATACTAAACTCCTTTTTTTCAAAGACAAAAGACAAAATCAGGTTTTCAACAACAACGCGTTAATTTTATAAAAATTTTCAAGGTGAAGAAAATACCCGAGAACGGCCAATATCTGGATGAAATACCTGTAAATGAAGCAGATGAACTCAGAAAAGCCGTAATTGATTATTCAAAAAACAAAGATTGGGCCGCAAAAACAAAGCGTAGGCCTCCTCTGAGGCTTGACGAAATGTTTGCTGCAGCACATGATAAAGTGTTCGGTGAAATTGACTGCCTGAACTGTGCTCATTGCTGTAAAACCACGAGTCCAATTGTGACACAACGAGATGTAGATCGTCTTTCGAAAGGTCTCAAAATGCGTCCTTCAGACCTGATCGAAAAATACCTCACTGAGGATGGCAGCACTTACGTCATGAAAAAGGCGCCTTGCCCTTTCCTTGGTTCTGATAATTACTGCTCAGTATACCAAGACAGGCCTTCAGCCTGCAGAGAATATCCCCACACTAACAGAAGAAGAATGTCGCAGATACTTGACATTTCATTAAATAATACATTTGTGTGTCCGGCAGTTGCCCGCATATTCAGCATGCTCAGAGGAACCTGAGGCAATCTTTCAAAAAACCTTAAACGGAAATAAGAAAACATGACACTTTCTCCCAAAAACTTGCTTAAAGCCAATAGGAAAATGAGCCTGTGGTTTAGTATCCTGCTATTAATTTGCAATAAGCCAACTTTTGCGC
>JBEGML010000224.1:0-3345 GCA_041183145.1 Bacteroidota bacterium
CCATCATCTGTGTTTTGAAAATATCAAATTCCCCCATACTATTGTGCCCTTTGGATGAAAAATACAATACTTTACCGTCAAAGGAAATAGTCGGAAAATCTTCATCGGCAGCGGTATTAACATTTGGACCGAGATTGTAAGGCTCTCCCCATTCGCCATTTGGAAGGCTCTGGGTGCGATAAATATCAAAGCCTCCTAAACCGCCAGCCCGATTACTTGCAAAATAAAGCACCTTCCCATCTGGAGAAATTGAAGCTCCATTTTCAGTTGCCGGAGAGTTAATATTCATATTGAGTTTGTATGGCTCAAGGAACTGATTTTCAAATATGGGGCCGGTGAATATATCGCCCTGTGACTTGGCATTTTCAAAACGATAGAGAATTGGATTACCATCTGCGCATAGGCCAACCACTTCCTCTTCCCCGTCGGTGTTTATTACATCACCAATGTTTTCAGCTTTCTGCCATTTGCCATCCTTCTCCTTTGAGATGTACACATTGGATGTATAGTCACCATTGGGCTTAAGTACAGCCTGATCCGGGCGACGGGAATTGAAGACAAGAAAATCTTCATGGTGTGATACAAATGGACTATAATCAGCGAAAGGCGAGTTGATGGCAGGGCCGAGATTTTCAAATGACACCTTTACAGGTTTCTTCATGAGATCCATCGCGTTATTAGACCAACGGATTCTTTGTTCTATATCTTCTTTTGTTAGCACAGGAGGCAGAGGTGACTGTGAGAGTAATTTTTGATAGGAGTCAATAGCTTCAGAATGTTTCCCGCAATAGGCCTGTGCTCTGCCGAGGTAATACCATGCAGACTTATCAAATACGGGTTGTTTTACAACCAGTTCAAGCATGGGCAAAGCCTTGCATTTCTCCCAACCACCATCAAGATAACATCTGCCGGCCAGAAGGTTAAGTTCAGCATCCTGAGGGTTATTTTCCAAAAGTTTGAGAAAGTCCAGTAGAGCGGCATCGTATTGGCCGGTTGCGAATTTTTGTTTAGCAGTTGCAGCATCGGGCTGAGCGCAAATGGGACTTGAAAAAGTCAGAACTGAAAACAAGACGAAAAGCACAACAAGGTTCATATTGCCTTTTAAGGAATTTGCGCTAAGTTAATCAAAATCATGCATTTCAAAGCTAATGCACTTTTTTTTGGTGATACAGTGCAAAAGCAAACAGCACGGAAAATAGGGGAATTAACCAGATAATCCGACCTTGATAACGAGGTACTACATCGCTAAAAGCGCCGCAGATAAAAGCATTGGAAACTAAGAGTAGCAGGAGAAAGAGGATAAGAAATCGTAATTTTTTATAGCCTCTATCTTTAAACAGGGTAACAAAAAACAGGAGCATTAGAGAAGATATTGCAAGAAGGCTATTTTGGAGCATATTTAGATTGTCAAACCTGACCATGCCAATCCATTGGGGTGTTTTTTTAACCAAGGGAACATCTGAGGGAAGCAAACGGGATATGAAATATTCATAAGGTAAAGTTTCAGGTTGTGGGAATACCGGGTCAATTCGAAAAGTTGACAATTGTTCCAGAGTGTTAGTCATTACATGAGAGATAAAACGAATGTTGTAAGGAAATGTCATCAGAATTTCACCAAAAACCGAATAATATTCCTCGCGCCGTTTTTCCCAACAGTTACCCCAACCACCCTGGAGAAGGCATTCCGCATCATAGTACACTGAATCGTTCCATAGAAAAACTTCAGATTTTTCAGGCAATGAGCCAGCTCTTGCACATAGTGAATATGGGTAATTTTGAGATTTACAATTTTGCTGCAGAAAATCCTTCAAAATACCACTACCGCATAATCTCGCCATCACAAACATATGTCCGCCACGGGAAAAATTAAACCCACCTCCTCCTCTGTAATTCATTGACAGCCCCATAACAACCCCACAAGCCAGGAGAAGCCCGAGCCGGAGAACCGTCTTTTTACTCCCCAGTATTAGCTTACGTAGGCCAGGGAGGAGGATGCCGATACAGAGAATTAGCAAAAGTAGAAATACAAAAACGATATGGCTTGAATGCATTGGAAGAGCCAAAGTGCCGATAAAAACATCTAAAGTGCTAAACCGACCCGGTTTATGACCAATCACAGAAATAATCGACAGCAATAGTATTGGAGTAAAAATATCCGGAATCAGATGTGATACATACCAAGAGACCCCTGAAAAAAATGTAAGCAGCAGACATAGGCATAAATGAAGGAAATTCAGGAAATGGCTGTTTTGAATAAACATAGAGCACATGCGGTAAATCATAAAAGATAACATGGCCGCCTGTACAAAAACTACAAAAAAGAGTGATTTCCCTAAGGAAAAAAAATTAATGAAAAGACCATAGGCAAGTGGGCGATCGACCGGTGTTTGCAGCTCCGAACCTGAAGCCAGATAGGATATTGAATCGCTATATAACAAAGGGTATCCTTGCTCCAGGGCTAATCTTGAAAGAGCAAGAACAGAAATCAGGAACAAAAAGGCGTTGAGCGCCAGATTGGGAAAATTATTTTTTTGCGATACGCTTGATGCCATCAACTGCTTTTTCATAAGCAGGGTTATATTCAAGAGTTGCACTGTAATCTCTATTGGCCTTCATGTACTCCCCTAATTGTTCAAAGGCCAGGCCCCTCATATATAAGGCATCGACATCTTTGGGGTAGTATCTGATGCATTTGGAGAAAAATACTGTTGCAGTCCGAAAATCATTTAGGGCAGTAAAATTTATAAAGCCTGTATTGTAGAGTGCAGAGCGATGCAGAGAGTCTACTGCAAGAATATTTTCGTAGACTTTCAGGGCAAGCCTGACGCTGTCTATCCCTTGAAAAAACATTCCCTTGGCGTACATGGCCTCAGTGGATGATGGACGAATGTTAAGTGCATTATTTAGGTATTGAACTGCCAGAGGATCTTTTTTTGCAGACAGCAGGATACCTAATTGCAGGTATGCGTCATAATGTTTTTGATCAATATCCACTGCTGCTTGCCATGCTGAGACGGCTTTTGCTGAATCACCGGCATCTCGATAGATCATACCACGAAGAAAGTAAGCCTCCGGATTGCGCGCGTTTTTATTTTGAAGTTTATCCAAACATGAGAGAGCCTTTTTAAATTCAGCTACTATATAAAATAGTTCAGCCAGTTTCATAAGAGCCTCGGGATGGTCTGGTTCTAATACCAACACACGCTCCAATGCCTGTTTGGAGAGGCGTGAACGGTTAGCCATTAGGGTAATATCGGCTTTTAGCAGCAGAAAATCAACCCTATTAGAATCAATGGCACAGAGTGTCATTACATCAGAGAAGGCGACATTGAGATTTTTTACCGA
>JBEGML010000225.1:0-3775 GCA_041183145.1 Bacteroidota bacterium
TGTCAGGGAGGAAGTTGTTGCACTTGCAGAGCAAAACTTATAGAAGGCCAGGTAGAAATGAAAGTAAATTATGCTTTACTTGAAAGTGAAGTAAAGGAAGGATTCATATTAACCTGCCAAAGCTACGCAATCAGTGACAAACTGATTGTTGATTACGACCGCGGCAGATAAACCAAATCTGTACTAAAATTAAAAACATGAATAAATTTATTTCCCTTGCCACGTTTTTTTTGTTTGTCATCTTACCACAAGCATTGTCAGCCCAGAACATACAGGCTGAAAAAAGTGAACCAAGTCAAGTTCAAAAGACAACAACTGGAAAAAACAGAGTTGAGAATTTTGCTCTCGAGATGCAAAAGGTTCTCTCACTGAATGAAGATGAATATCGTGGTGTTTTAAAAATTTCCAATGATGCTGCCAATAAAGTTGAGAGCGAAAAAAGAAAAAAACAGAATAAAGAGATGAGTGATAATGCCATCAGGCAAATCAGAAATGAGAAACTTTTACAATTGGAATCCTTGCTTGGCAAAGAAAAAATGAGAATCTGGAAAAAGCATCAAAAGAGCAAACGCCCCGCAAGGAATTCCCAAACAGAACTACTTGAAGATTAGGTCTTGATTCAACAGGAAGAGCGTCTTCCCAATCTTGATGCAGCCAGATTTCTGGCCTTTGTTTTTGTATTCATTCATCATTTCGTAAACCAACTACCTTGGCCTGATTTGGTGCGACAGCATTTATCGTTAGGGATATTAGGTCTAGATTTTTTCTTTGTTCTCTCAGGATTTATTTTAAGCTACCGTTATCTCTACAACAGAGACAGGCAAAATTCTTCAAGCGCTGTAAGAAATTACCTTGTCAGGCGTATAGCCAGAACATGGCCAATGTATTTTCTGTGGATGGGAATAGCTTTGATTTGCCGTATGTTAAACATTACCTCCTCTGATACCGGTAGTATAATTAACTGGTTGAGTTTTTCACTAAATTTTGAAATGATTTACAAATCAGCGACACTCTGGTTTCCATCAGGTGTGCTTTGGTCTATCTGTGTTGAGGAACAGCTTTATCTGTTGGTAGCCTTTCTTCTTTTAAAACCCGACCTCACAAAAGTGGCAGGTTTATTTATGCTGGGCGGATCTATCATATTCAGATCATTTGCAGATCAAGATGAACTCTATTTTCATACATTATCGTACGCAGGAAATTTTGGACTTGGGCTAATGCTTCCCTATCTGAGTAAAAAAACATCAGATATTTTGTCCTCGAACAACATCGCATTTATTTCAAGCCTTGCATTTTTAGCAGGTATGATAAATTATCCGGAGTGGTATCGATTTGGAAACGGATTGATCCTTGAAAGATTATTTTTCTCTTCTATCTTCTCAATTCTGATATTGAACTGGATACATCAATCCTCTCCCCTGTTTAATCTGGATGCCATTCCCGTTATAAAATTCCTAGGCATCAGATCACTTGGCCTCTATCTTTATCATTCTGCTGCGCTTGTTTTAGTTTTTCAATATTTTAGCGCAGAGTCATTTAGCGAGGGTCTGATAGCCATGGTGATCTCCTTCGCTGCTACAATTTTACTCACCATACTGTCATTCAAATATTTTGAAAGACCAGCAAATAAAAAGTTAAAGACGTTACTTAAATAATTTCATTGCTGAGTCAATCAGCTCCGGAATGGAATTAGAGTAATTCCCGCACTAAATGGATAGAGCTCTGGACCTTTATTTTCCCTGAACATGCCGGACCAGGCATAATCTGCGTAAAAATTTAATTTGCCATAACCCAATCGCAACATCAGACTGTATCGAAATGGATTAAGGTTGTATGAGTCTCTGACAATTTTTTTCTGACGACCATTATCATCCCAAATCTGTTTGGTTCTCGCACCAAGTCTCAATCCACCCACAATACCGGCTGCCAGATGAATTGCCTTTCGGGGGTTGGAATGAGTCGTAAACTGCAAAAACAAAGGCGCGGTAAGGTAACTGACTTTAAGCATGTTCTTGTTATAATCCACTCCAGACATAATAGTATCAAGTATGTCAGCATTTGCTTTCAGCGTTATACCTTTATCAAACATATACCGATTAAATGAAAATCCGAATCCGGTTCCTAAACTCAGGTAGTTTTCAACTATGCGAATGTGACGCTCGTATGGATTCAAATTAATATTAATACTTCTTGGGTAGTCAAGCTCATACTCTTTACTCGGAATTGAAAAAGATTTAAATGCATCGTAATAATACCCGTTAATTCCAATTTCAAAACCACTCCATACATGCTTCACCTTAAATCGCTTTTTTGTAAGTGAAGGAGATGGTTCCAAATCATCAGATTCAATCTCCACCTGACGTTTATTGCCGTCATCATCGATTATCAGAATTTTAGTGCCACCTATTTTAATACTTGTGGTATCATCTGCATTTACCACATTATTCGTATCATTTTCAACCTGATAGTTTCCGGAAGAACCCATTTGACGAACAGAACCAACTCCGGTTATCTTCACCTTCCTCTCCTGAGGATTACCATAATATAAAACAGAACCTGCTCCGGAAACAACAGCCTCGAGAGAGTTTAATACATTCACACGAGAGTCACCTGCACCACTTACCGTAATTCTGACAGATTTTGATTCAAGGAGCTTTGAATCGAGATCACCTGTACCACTAATTACCGCAGACAACAAATTACATGTACCCCTGAGATTCATGTCGCCGGCTCCGCTGATACTTGCAGTTACATCATCAAAATTTCCGGACAGAGTTAAATTTCCGGAACCACTGATAACCAGATCAGGGCTGCATGACCGAAATTCACTTTTGGAAATAACCTCTCCGGCCCCAATAATTCGAATAGATGAAGGACAGGATCCGTATATAGAAATTAGAACTTTGGAACTTTGTACTGCTGTAGCACCTGAACTAATTTCATTATCAGAAATTTTTATTTCATCTCCTGACTGATATACATTTACCTGTGAAGCAAGATGGGCAGGCTCAATCGAATAACCAAACTTATCAGACTTAATGAGTTCAACCCTGTTGCTGCTGCTAACAATTATTCGCGAGAATGGCTTAAGTAAAGCAATATCAGCCTGTGCATGAACTTGTTGAATATTTATTAGTATAAAAAGATACAGTAGCGGGAAAGTGAATGGTGATTTCATATTTGCTGTTTTGTAAGTTTAAGACGCGCAAGGGCATAAGCTTGTTACAGCAAATGACTGTTTTTTTCAAAACTATGCCTGCTTATTTTTTAACTGACACAAGCAACCTCATTGAAGTGCCAAAAAGTAAGGCCGACAAAACCAGGTGAACAGGTTGAATAAAATTCGGCAATGACAGACCACTAAGAAACATTCCCACTAATCCTTCAAAGACTACGAGTACAATTAAATTGCGCGAATGCGGATTGCCCCCGTTTTGGGCCATCTTATTAAATAAAAATAGTGCCATAAAAAATAAGGCTATGGCCATAACGCGATGAAAATCAAAAACTACGGAGAGCAATGTTGACCATTCATCCGGAATATTTTTAAATCCTTTCATCCAAATATCAACCTCCTGCCTGACCTGAGTTCCCATGACAACCTGGATCAACAATAAAATGAGAAAGGCATATACTACACTTGTGATGCTACCCACAGAATATTTGAATCGACTTTTAGGGGCTCTGGTGGGTCTTTTTGTGTTCATAAGTGTGCTTATCGGTATTCCCATTTTAAAACATAACACCAAATATTTTTTACTTGCGTTGTTTTTGC
>JBEGML010000226.1:0-4351 GCA_041183145.1 Bacteroidota bacterium
CTATTAATTCCTGTATTCTGGAACCCGCCCCCAGGTTGCGGGAGAGCCTGTCATTATTTAGAAATACCTCAGAGCTTTTTCTACCTATCAGATAGCCTGCAGACATTGCAGCAAAAAGAAAAAATGGCCACAATACTTTTCTGTCTTTGATGGGGCTCAAGGTAAAAAAATCAGAGGATGAGCTTTTCTACCTCAACACCGAACTTCACTAAAAAGTCAACCCCCTCGTCTTTGCTGATATTTTTATAAGCGGCATAAGACTCCAGGAAATAAACCTTTTTTATACCGGTACTATATATGACTCTGGCACAGGAAATACAGGGCGATAATGTTACATAAAGCGTTGACCCCTCTACAGAAACATTGTTTTTAGAAGCATATAAAATAGCATTCTGCTCTGCATGTAGAGCCAGGGAACAAGATCCTTTACTGTCTCTGGGACACCCTTCAGTCGGCCACTCTACATCACAATTGTGTGTACCGGCCGGCGGGCCGTTGTATCCTAATGAAATGATACGGGTATCTTTGGCTAGAACTGCACCTACCTGCGCACGCACACAATGAGAACGCAAGGCAAGGTTTTTTGCCAATTCCATGTAAATATGATCGAAACTAGGGCGGCTCACAAAATTTTTCCTGCCCAAAGGTAAGGCTATTTTCAAGTAATGTCCTGCCTGATAGAATGCATGTTTTTTTTATCTTCAGCAAAAGAAATATTTAAATTATTTATGCCGCATGAAGCTTATTTTTGACCGGTTTTTAGGTACCAACTTAGACGAATGAAAAAATTTTTAGTGTTGTACAGGGAGCTTGCATCCTACTTCGTTGCTTGCCTCAATGATTATTGCGAGCGCTACCAGGTGAAAGCCGAGGTGATTGCTTATCCTGTAAACCCTGATGCACCTTTTAAGTTTTCCTTTTCACCATATGTTGTTCTTCATGATCGCCTTAAATTGAGCAATGAAGACATCATTGAAAAGGCCAGAAGCGGAGAATTTGAAGCCATATTCTGCGGAGGGTGGGCTGATAAAGTATACCTTGAGGCTGTGAAAAAGCGGCAATCGGCCGTTGCTTTATTGGGCTTCGACAACCAATGGCAAGGTGGCTTGAAACAGCACATGGCTTGCATTTATGCCAGAATTTTTCTCACCCCTTATTTTGATTTTGCCTTTGTTCCGGGTCCTGAACAGCAGGAGTTCGCCCGAAGAATGGGATTTAAAAGTGTTTCTCAGGGAGCCTATTCCTGTGACTATCCGATTTTTGATAAGATATATAATTCCCGACACGCTGTTTTCGATGGCGAAAAGCGCCGGTTAATTTACACGGGCCGTTATGCGTCGGAAAAATATTTCCTTGAACTCTGCGAAATTTTTACCGAACTCCGGAATGAAGGATTTTCGCACTGGGAGTTGCATGCGGCGGGAACAGGTCCATTGTGGGATCAACGCATCAACCATCCTGCTGTTTTTCATCATGGATTTTTACAGCCAGAGGCTCTAAAAAGATTAATGCTTGACGGACATGCTTTCGTTTTGCCCAGTGTTTTTGAGCCTTGGGGGGTGGTGGTACACGAGTTCGCGGCAGCTGGTTACCCCCTGATTTTATCAGATAAAGTCGGTGCACGAACCGCTTTTCTTGTGGATGGAAAAAATGGCTATTTGTTCAACTCCGGAAACCGAACCGAACTTAAAAACGCTTTACGTAAAATGATGGGTTCTTCTAACGAAGCCCTCCTACAAATGAGTCGTGTGAGCCATCTTCTCGCGTCTTCTATTACTCCCGAGTCCTGGAGCAAAACAATACACGACCAAATAAAAAACAAAAGACAGACTTCATAAGAAATCTGTCTTCTATCTTCTGTACCCGGGATCGGGGTCGAACCGATATGAGTGTTACCTCACTGGTGTTTGAGACCAGCGCGTCTACCAATTCCGCCACCCGGGCAAGGGGCAGCAAATGTAATCAATTTACTGAAATCTGCGTGCAGACAATATTATTCGGGATCTTGCAAGCCATAATCTTCTGCCTTGCTGATTTCTAATTTTTCATTTTCCAAGCCCTCAAAATTCTGTTTCTTTAAAGTCCATTGGTCTGATGCAGTAGTTTGAAGCCAGTTTTTTCCTGATTTCCTGAATACCTGTACACTTAACCCACAAAGATAACTGAAGGCTTGCTCCAACTCGGCAACTGTCATTTCCTCAGAAACTTCAATATCTCCCTTAGACTGAATGATTCGCGCCTCAGATAATGTAAGATTTTGATCTATGCGCCCTTGAGGCTCAGAGCCATGACCGCTTAAGTGAGGATGATGAAAAAACACCAGCTTAAGTGCCGGAAAAATTGATTGAAACTCCTCAGATATTTCCGAAAGTTTCGATTGGTTTTGGAGTTGAAGCTTCATTTTAATTGGGAACTACAAGTAATGGAACCTGGGCGTGAAAAACCATTTTTCTGGTAATACTGCGGTTGAGCAGACGCTCCAGAATACCATGTTTGTGTGGCAACATTGACACCATTTCCAATGCGTGATCTGCTGCAAATTGATTAATCCCCTCTACAAAATCATCCTGCTTTGGAAAATGAAGTGAATGCTGAACATCCTGCAGGATATTCTCCAGTCTTAAGCCGGAAACTGCCTTGTCAACGCTAATTTTTTCTCCCTCTTTTTCCATACAAAAAACATACAGATGAGCATGAAATGAACGACATAGCTCTTTTAGTGTTTCGAGCCTGCTGCGATCAACCACGCCCTTATAGTCATAAGCAAGACCTATATGCTCTAACTTTCTGTAAGAACATCCCCGTGGAACGACCAGCACGGGAATTTTTGTATTTCTGATTACTCCGGAGGTGCTACTTCCCACAAGGTACTCATCTACCATGCCCGTTCCGCTTACTCCCATTACAATAAGATCTGCATGTGATTTTGCTGCTACCGCCGGAATTTCATCAACAGCAAAACCAGACTCCACAATGCATTCTATTTCCAGACCCTGACCAATACCCTGCAATAAAAGCTTATCCCGAAACTTGTTTAGCGTAGATAAGTTTTCCCTGCGCAGATCTTCGTCACTTATTAATACAACCGGCGCCTCAGTTACAGGCATAGGAATATGATAGGCGTGAAGTAAAATGACTTTCGCCCCAAAATGACGAGCCAGTTGAAGACCATATTCCAGTGCAGAGCCTGAAACATCGGAAAAATCCGTTGGAATGAGTATGTTTTTCATAACGATTGTTTGTTTAAAAAATAATCCAGACTCCAAACTCCCCAATCCTGGGGATAAAGGAGTAATGCAATGAGAAGAGAAAGACGGGGCATGACATATTGCATGTCCCACATCGGACGAATAAGTGAGAAGGATGCAGAAACCAACAACAAATCAACACCCAATGCGTACAAGGCATAATATTTCATATATCCCAGCAAAAGCAGAAAACCGCCGATAAGCTCTACATAACTGGTAAGCGCAGAAACAATGTTAACCACAGGCACAGGAATTTTATATCTCGTTGCTGGCTGCTCAAATCCTCTGGCCACACCGGAGATTCCGATATGAAAAACTTTGTCAAAACCTTGAGCAAAAAAAAGTACACCCAACAATGTACGGGTTAAAAACTCAACAAAAACAAAGGCTGTTTCTAGCATCAGTTGTCCGTGTTTTTTTTGCCAATTTTTTCTTCTAACGATAGCAACTTAGGATACAAAAAATTCTCTTCTATGTAAAAATGCTTCTGAATATCCTGGTCAACCACCGACATTTCGGAGAGACAATCCTTGCAAAAAACAGAAGCATTTGTTCTGGCAGTATAATGATCGGTAGCAATACGAATTTCTTGCAGTATTAACTGAATTCGGTGGTGCTCTTTGAGAAGCAAGGCGAGAGGCTTTCTCATTTCTACATTAGACGACAATTCCTGATTCTCTTTTCCCTGTGTGGCACGCATCATTTTTCTAATCAAAGGAAAAAGCACAGTTTCCTCCTTTTTCATATGCCTGTCAAGCTCATTAAAAAGCAAGTCGAAAAGATTCCACAGATAACGATAATCCTCTTTTGAATACTCTCCGCTTATGGTCAATTGATTAAGTTGGTCGTGAATGATTTCTGCAGACTGTCTGGTAAAACCATGATGGTGGTCAGTAATATAAGCTGCTAGCTCGTCGGCTCCATATTCGGAAAAATTGATTGGTGAACTCTTAGACATTTGCGTATCACAAATAAATACTTAACAAATCTATATTGATCTGATTTGATAAATTATGATATTGTTCATCAGAAAATATGATAATTATCATGTATTAATCCCTGAGGTTTGCTGTTCTCATAAGCGCTTTATGATCTTTGATAAC
>JBEGML010000227.1:0-2532 GCA_041183145.1 Bacteroidota bacterium
GCTTAATCATAAGTATATGCTTCTTCGCTCCAATTATTCTTGAGGCTCAGGATACGATACGTTTCAAATTGTATTATGACCATGATGATGACAGGGAAGAGCGGCATTTTTCTGAATTAGAAAGAAACCTTCAGCCTTATACAAAAATACCTTCCGTAATTACGGTTTCCGGCTACGCAGATTATGTAGGAAATGCAGTAGATAATTTTCTTTTATCAAAGAGGAGAGCAGATTATATATATGAAGACATTCAGAAAATAGCAAGATTGGAAAATGCTCCCTGGTTTATTCCTTCGCCGCTTTTTTTCGGTGAAAGTTTTTCTGTTAATAAGACTTCCCCGCGTGGCGATGCAGTTTTTCGCAGTGTAGAAGTTTCTGTCATCAGGAAAAATCCCGTAAAGGTTGAACCTGTGGCGATAACTCCGGTGCCACCCAAGGAAGAACCTGTGCTTGTGCTCCCGAGTTTTGAGGAACTAAAACAGACCGGTCATATAGATTTACCCGGTGTAAACTTCATCCCGGGAAGGAACATTCTGATTCAGGGTGCGACGCTTGCTTTAGATACACTTTCGGCTCAGTTACTGAGAAATCCGGGGGTAAAAATCGAAATTCGGGGACACGTGTGTTGTACCGACGGAGAAGATGACGGTTTGGATCAGTCAACGGGTAAATACAATCTTTCTATTACCCGTGCCCGTGCTGTTTATGATTATTTAAAAAGCAAAGGGGTGGAGGCTTCACGTATGAAATCGATCGGAATTGCGAGAATGGAACCCAAATATCCACTTGAGAGAAACGCGGATGAACAGCAGGCAAATCGTCGGGTTGAAATCAGAATCATGAAATAGTTCTGATGAAATTCAGGATCACAAAAAAGGAGGGCTATTTTCTGGCTCTTTTTTTATGCCTTATTGCTTCATGAATGAGGCCCGGTAGGATAAGTCTGTTTTTGTTTTGCAATGAACGATGTAATAACCCTTGCTGAAATTTTCTGTTTTTATTTTTATGGTTTTGCCATCTATTGAAAATTCGGGTTCAAAACTTCTGCCTGATAGGTCAGTGATGCTGATTTGTATGATTTGATGTTCGATGCTGTTGAGGTTTAAAAACACTTCATCTGCAGTCGGATTAGGAAAGGCATTGATGAATTGATATCCTATTTCTCCAAGTCCGGTTGTGGATTTGAAATGTGCTTTGAAATTCACATTTGGAATATTTATGGTGTCAAGAAATACAGGGTTGGCGGAATCGGCAATTAATCCATTTACATCCCAGTGAGAGAAGGCAAAGCCTGGTAGGGGCTGGGCTGTAATTTTCACCGGCACGCCATCGAAGTAAATGCCTGTCCATGGAAAGAAATCGGGTCTCACAGTGTTTATATTCACAGTACCGGTATTAGCAGGGAATACTTCCAGGTTCACGTGTACTTGTTGAGGCAGGTTGAAGTTATTCTGTATGTATTCTCTTGCATATTCCGGTCTGCACAGCAATTCATTTTGAAACAATTGGCTGTACTGGTCATAGGCGTTGATTTGCGCAGGAATGTTGTTGGGATCTCCCCATCGGGCGTAGTGCGCGGACATTTCAGGCAGGGTTAGGTTATAGATGTTGTTCCAAACGGAGATCATTTTTGATGATTGATAGACAGTGTTCATCTGATCTGCAAAGCGGTTTATGAAATAGTTTTTGAAACGATGGTTCTGCATTCCTTTCCAGAAAATGTTGAAGTGTGGATTTCCGGGATCCGATGCCTGATGCTGAATTAGTTGTCCTAATAGGTCGTATTGACAGTTGAAATCATTGCTGAGGTTTGGCAGTAAGCCATACTCCAGATCCATCAGTATATAGCGCCAGCGATAGTCTGTTGCATCCGATCTGTAGATTTTGAGATTGTTGTAGTTAAAACACCAGTCGGCATTATTCATCCATAATTCTGCAATCATGTAATCGTGGTAGTATTCTAAATCGAAATACTGATTTGCCTGTGTCCAAAAGTTTGTGTCGGCCGGGTTTAGTTGAGAGAATGCCTGATAGGAATTATAAAAATTATCCAGATTTCCTTCTATTGCTCTTAACTGAAAGTTGTATTGTGCGCTTGATCCCATTATTTCGATGCTATTCTCATTTGCCTGATCATAGATTTCGAACATTTCGGTATTAAATTTTTCGCGCCCATCATACAAACCCCAGTATTGTCCGTTTATATAAACTGAAAACGGGCGGCTTGCGGCATAGTAGTTGTTTGTTTCTTTTGCCAGCATTTTTGTCTGGGCCGCATCCTTAAAGGGTAAAATCAAATAATTTCCTCCACCGTTGGCAAGGTAAAGGTCGCTGTACCTTGTTCTGTCAGGTCTGTCTGTAAGTAGTTTTTCATTTACGGGGCCTTGTCCCAAGACACCGTCATCAAATTTTATTCTGAAAGGTTTTTGCGGCTGACCTCTTGAGCCCCAGCCTCCATCCATGATGAGGCCGCTTCTTCCTGAGTAAATAAGCGGATGTCCGTTCAAAGAGTCGTAGATCTCTACGCATGCC
>JBEGML010000228.1:0-8108 GCA_041183145.1 Bacteroidota bacterium
ATCCAATTGCCTTTTTTATCCATGAGACGGATATTTCCGGATTTATCGACTATGCATACAGCATTTCTGCCATTCAACACCCAAGACTGAACGGGAGTAAGAACCGTATCCCTGAGGCTCTCGGTAACAAAGTCTTTATCCTGCTGCCCTGAGAGATCAAAAGCCCTTAATTTTAAATCCTCAAAAGGAATAATGAACACCGCGTCTCCCTTGCCGGAAACAGAAGAAATTGCCCCGGTTGCTGTTGGTTTAAATTTAAAAGATACGGGAAAGCCATCCATGATTTTACCGTCAGCAGAAATACGATAAAGTGAACTTTCAGTCTGAGCCATAATACTCCAGCGATTTCCTGTAAAAGGACCGATTTGTGTAAGGCCGCCTGAGAGAATTTTCCCATCCAGTTTAATTTTCCACAATTCTTTACCGCGAGCATCGATACGGTAAAGATGTGAGGCCTGATCCTGAACTATTACTTCCTGTACAGAATCAACTGGATTAAATATTGTTAGCGGAGCGCCTGAGATATCTGCATCCAGGGCAAACTCCCAAAGCGTATTGAATTCAGGGCTATATACAGGATTATATTTTAGGCAAAGAGTATTATAAAATAATTTACCATTTGACGAAAACTGCATTCCCATCGAATGGAATTGCCTGATAACCGGAGTATGCATGGCCACCTCTGAAGCATACTTACCGCTCAGTATGCCTGGCAGTAAACCGGTGATGCGGGCGGGGGAAGTATAGACAAAGAAGTTAGATTTTTCGGGAAGCGAGGCCGCAAAATTTCTGTAGTGCTTGATCTTATTCAGGGTACGATCACTTAGGTAGAAATTTATCATACTTTGAATGGCTTCAGGCCTTGGTGCAAAAACCAGATAGTTATCTATTTCAGTGATCCAATAAACCTTTTGCTGACCAAACAATTGCCCCCAGGCCTCATGGAGCAGGCTCTGCCACTCAAGTCTGTAGATTCGATAGTCACGGTATTTAAGGTCAAGGGAATCCTGCCTTATGCCCGTATTCATACCAACTGTTTGTCTGATATCATTGAGAATGGAGAAGAATTTTTCCTTGTCTTTGCATCTGAAAATACCGAGTTGATCGGGAGCGGTTTCCTCAGCGAGCGGTTCTGTAATAAGCATTGCAGCCTCATTGCCGGTCCATGAGCTGAAGAAGGTTTTTGCATTCATTCCCGGAAGTGGTCCCTGAGCCGAGTTTATCTTACTCTGCTGCAAAGCAGACAGTTTTTCGAGATAAATCTGGGGTTCAGACATACCCATAAACGTAAAAAAGGCTGTATTTGCAGGCAAGACATTTAGCATATCGGCCCTTTGCGGTGCCTGCCCTTTCATAATTCCCAAAAAATCTTTTAGGGAATCGCTGCTCAATGTAAAACCATTCATCAAAAGGTAATCGCTTCCGGTTTCAACGTCAAGGCTGATCCACCTTGCGAAAGACCCCAGGCTATTGACAAATGGTAAGGACTGAGGGTCGAGAAAAACGGGCAGAACCTTTGAAAGATTAGAGAAATTGATGAAGACGTTAGCCTCTGCCTGTGCACCTGCTGTACTAACAATTGTTCTGAAAGTACTGTCTGTCATTAAGTTTCTTCCTTTTTGCAAGGCCTGCAGAGAGGAATTCAGCAGAGAGGAATTCCAAGAAAGTGCTAGAATGCCCTTTGTATGATAGAAAGAGAATCCAGCACCATCTGAGCCTTTAAAACTTGAAACGGAAACTCCACCCACAAGTTTTTCTTCATGTGTGTAGCGTTTTTGAAGGGCATCTTTAATGAATCTTAGTACTCGTGCCATGTCGGCTGCCAGAGGCATATTGAAAGAAACCAGAAATTCCAGCCCGCTAATACTGTCTGGATGAGCAGAAAAGTAAACCGGTTGTTCATCGGAAATGCCAAGTTCCTGACGACCGGCCACGAATAGACTATCGAAAAAGGCAACTTTACTTTCAATTTTACGGAAGGTACCAACACTGAGTAAGGATTTCCACATCACACTTTTTGCGGAAAATGCCCGCCATGTTCCCGAAAAATCAGTAGCTCCGGATACAAGAACAGCATCCGCAGGAATGGCAGAGAGAACAGGTGTCAGAGGTGTTTTTACCTTCTTGAAATAGAAGTATCCGTATATAGCTCCGCCGATGATGGGCAAAATGAGGAAGGTAACAAAGATTTTTTTCAGCATAATCCTTCTTTACAGATGTTGTTTGAATTCATTAAATAGCGGAGGCTCCATGGGGAGTTGGCGAAAAGATTTCCTGTGCATCGGTGTTATTCCGAATTCAGCAATTGCTTTACGATGCGCTACTGTGGGATAGCCTTTATTTTCAGTCCATCCATATTGAGGATATAGTTTTGCCAGAACACGCATATGTTGATCACGGTGCGTTTTGGCCAGAATCGAAGCAGCCGCAATACTTTTGAAAATAGCATCCCCTTTCACAAAGCATTTGTGTCCGATACCCGGATAAGGCTTGAACCTATTGCCATCTATAATCAGGAAATCCGGTCTGGTTTTGAGGCCCGATACTGCTCTGTGCATGGCTTCTATTGAAGCGTTCAGTATATTCATTGAATCAATTTCGGCAGGGCTGCATGAGGCAACAGCCCAGTCAGCTGCATTTTCCTCGATATATTTTCTGAGCTCTTCTCTGTCAGACTCGGCAACCTGCTTACTGTCATTTAAAAGCTTATGTCTGAAACCTTCTGGTAAAACAACTGCAGCAGCATATACAGGCCCGGCAAGACAGCCGCGTCCGGCCTCATCGCAACCAGCCTCGCTTAGCATTACCTCTGTTTGATACTTTGATTTCAACATGGAATCATTGTTTTTTCGATACAACGCCAGAGGCCTGAGGCAGTATTGTCCCAGGAAAATTTTTGTTGCCGACTGAGACCTTTATCCACCAGATGTTGGCGCAACATATTATCACCCGAAATTTTCATCATGGCCTCAGCAACCTCATCCGCAGAATTGGGGTTACAGAGGATTGCGGCATCATCACACACCTCAGGAATACTTGATACTGAAGAGGCTATTATAGGCGTACCGGATGCCATAGCTTCAATGAGTGGTATTCCAAAACCTTCATACTTAGGTATATAAGTAAGTGCTAGAGCCGCAGCCAAAAGTGCATGCAGCTCCTTTTCCTCAATTCTTCCGGTTAGTACAATATCATCTTTTTGAGGGTGAGCGTTCAGCACTTTTTCCATTTCTGAGGTCCACATGTAAGCTGAACCTGCAAGAATAAGCTTCACCTCACTTTCAACGCGACTGCGGAATATCCCGTAGGCTTTCATAAGCATGACGAGATTTTTTCTCGGTTGCAAGGATCCGAGATACAAAAAGAATGGTTTACCGTTTGAATATTTCTTTCTTGTTTGAAAAACCTCTGATTCAGAGGCCTGTTTGAAGCCATCGCTCACCCCGTTATAAACAACATCAATAAGATCGGAAGGGTAATGATAGGTAGCGGAAATATCTTTTTTGGAAAATTCTGAAACTGTAGCAATACGATCGGCTTTAGCAGCAAATCGTGGAAAGTAATAGTTATAATAGCGTGAAACAGTATAGCTGAGATCTCGCGGGTGATGGTGAAAATTGATATCGTGGATCACCGGCAGACTGCGCACCTTGGCCTTAAGTGATAAAAAGCCGTCGGGTGAAAGAAACAAATCAGGTTTAAGCGAACGAAGCACAGGCGGAAGTGCATATTCAAACCACCAGACAAAAAGCAAGGGATGACGGGCTTTTGGACCGATTATAAGCGGAGTTATATTATCTGAAAAGATAAAATCAGCACTGAAAGGCCTGTCAAATAAAAAGAAAAAGCTGTGTTCCGGGTGAGAGACAGTGATACGTCGGAGAGTTTCAAAAGAAAACCTTCCAATTCCTTCCAGCTTGTCTGCCAGCAGCAGCCTCGTATTCACTGCAATTCTTGCCATCACGGAGATTTTGGCCAAATTAGCAGCGATACACAAGCCAAAAACCGAAAAAACTAAAATTACTTAACATACAAATGTTGATTATCTCAAAATATCCTATTCTAAAAAAGGTCCGGAATCACTGAATTTATCATCTTTGCCGAACGATGCAGAAAAAGTTCATCACCAATCTGGCCCTGCTGCTACTGCTGAATCTACTCATAAAGCCATTCTGGATACTTGGCATAGACAGAGCAGTTCAAAACGCAGTATTGCCGAGTGATTACGGGCTTTACTACGCACTTTTCAATTTCAGTTTTTTGCTTAATATTCTGCTTGATTTTGGCATTACCAACTTCAACAACAAGAACATCGCACAGAACAATCACCTGCTTGGCAAACATCTCTCGAGCATAGTATTCCTGCGCATATTACTTGGCGCATTGTACACTGTATTCAGCCTGATTTTTGCGTTGGCAATCGGATATCGGGGCTACGACCTCCTTCTGGTTGCGGTGATGGGAGCCAATCAATTTCTGGCCTCCTTCATTCTGTATCTGAGATCAAATCTCGCAGGGCTGCACCTCTTCAAGACCGATAGCATCATTTCAGTGTTAGACAGACTGATAATGATTCTTTTGTGCGCTATGTTGCTCTGGGGAGGCTTCACCTCTCCTATAAATCCATTCAAAATTGAATGGTACATCTATTGTCAGACTGCAGCATATATCATTACCGTAGTGGTGACCCTTTTGCTTGTTTTCCGAAAAGCAAAAATCCGTAAAATAACCTGGCGACCAGCGTTCTTCATCATCATACTCAAAAAGAGCTATCCGTACGCTATACTGGTATTACTCATGACGTTTTATAACCGTCTGGACGCAGTGATGCTGGAGAGAATCTTAAAAGACGGAGAGATACAAAGCTCGATCTATGCATCAGCCTACCGCCTGCTCGATGCTGCAAATATGATTGCCTATCTTTTTGCCGGTTTGCTTTTGCCCATTTTTGCGCGAATGATCAAACTGCAACAGCGGCTTGAAGACCTCGTGAAGCTTGCCTTCTCGCTGCTAATCGTACTCTCCTTCACAGCCGCCACAGGAACATGGTTTTACAGTGATGAGCTTACCGGAATTTTATACACACATCATACCTCAGAATCAGCTGAAGTGCTCAGGTTGCTTATGATTTGTTTCATTTTTGTCTCCACCACCTATGTATTCGGTACCTTGCTAACCGCGAACGGAAATCTCAAGGAGCTTAATATGATGGCACTCAGCGGCATGATACTGAATATTGGGTTAAATTTCGTTCTGATTCCGGAATACAAAGCAGCAGGAAGTGCATGCAGCAGCTTGATTACACAGGGATTAACAGCCTTATTGCAAGTAATTCTTGCAGCCCGTATCTTCAGGTTTAAAACAGATTATCACTATTTGCTAAGAGCAAGTTTATTTTGTTTACTAACCGCCTCGGCAGGATTTTTCCTAAGCAGAAATTATCCATCGCTGGGAGCATTTTCAGCCCTTATTCTGCTTGGAGCATTTTCCCTAATATTTGCACTCACCTCAGGTATTATAAATATCCGTGGTTTGAGAAGCATCTTAAGGGAAGAGGTTTAGTGGCCATTTTTGAGCATTTTTTTGGTAATTTTGGCCGCCCCTGAAAGCTATGCAGGAAAAAAACACCCCCACACAAGTATTCAATTCCATCAATATTCTGGAATTGATTTACCGATGGCGCAGACCACTGGCCTATACCGGAATCTTTGCCGCCGTAATCTCAACCCTTACAGCCTTTATCATAACACCGAAGTTTAAGGCAACGGTGATCATGTTTCCTACGCAAACCAATTCCATTTCCAAAGCCCTGTTAAACGAGAACACAGCCGGTAAGGAAGATATATTGAAATTTGGAGAAGAAGAAGAAGCAGAACAGATGCTGCAGATTCTGAACTCAGACGAAATCAGAAACAGAATATGCAGCAAATACAAACTCGCGGAACATTATCGGATAGACACCACTGACAAGTTCAGAAACACCCTTCTGGCTAAAGAATACGAGAGCAACATCAACTTTGAGCGTACAGAGTTTATGTCGGTGAAAATTACGGTTATGGACACGGATCCGACCATGGCAGCCAACATGTGCAATGATATTGCCGCCCTTGTAGACAGCGTTAAAAACCGAATGCAGAGGGAACGTGCACTTCAGGGCCTGCACATTGTAGAACGGAGTTTCAACGATCAAAAAGCCTTCATCCGTTCCCTGGAAGATTCGCTTAGCAAGTTACGTGCACTTGGAATTAATGATTACGAAACCCAGGCCCAGGCATTCAATGAACAATATGCCATGGCCATCTCAAAGGGAAATCAGACAGGAGCCGCCTTGCTTGAAGAAAAGCTACGCATTCTCTCGCAATATGGAGGAGCTTATGTTTCACTCAGAGAAAAACTCGAACATGAAATTAAACAGCTGAGTCTTGTAAAAGCAAAATATGAGGAAGCCAGGGTTGACGCCGAGCAGATAATTTCTGCCAAGTTCATCGTAAACAACGCCTTCAAAGCAGAAAAAAAATCTTATCCGATACGCTGGCTGGTGATTGTAGTCGGAACCATATCTGCACTTCTTTTTTCTCTTTTAATACTGATGTTCTACGAAAACCTTATGAATATCAGAAAATCTCAACTATAAGTTATGGAAAGTCCTTTTGACAGCCGTTACATTCTCAAGGGAATTGTACTTTGGAAACGTCACCTCCTCAAGGTTGCCGTAATCAGCACCCTTGCCTCGGTGATATTCTCCGGACCTTTTTTTATTCCACCGAGGTATAAGTCGCATGCACAAATGTACCCGGTCAACCTCATTCCATATGGAATAGAGACACCGGCCGAACAGCTGCTTCAACTCCTTCAGTCTTCGGAAGTAAGAAATGGTGTGTTAAGCAAACTAAAATTACATGAACATTACGACATAGATTCTGATCCGCTCAGGCCTAACAAGCTATTATTGAGGAGATATGACGAGCGTGTTATCATCAATAAAACCGAATACGAGTCGGTGGAAATTGTTGTTATGGATGAAGACCCAAAAATGGCTTGCAGAATTGCAGAAGAAATCATCAGCGGGATGAATCAATTTGCCAGAAAAATTCAACGTGAAAAATCTTCCGAATTACACTCCATGTATTCGAAGCAACTGGCTATGAAAGGAAGCGAGATAGATTCTCTGCAATCAAAATTAAAAGACCTGCGGGTGAATTACGGCATACTTGATTTTGATCGGGAGGCACGTTATGTGGGCAAGGAGCACAGTGAGGCAATAAGTAAAGGAGTTCCTGCACCTCTGATGCAAAAGCACCGGAATTTTGCTGAGAAAGGCGGGGAATATCAAAAGGCAATAGCCATTTGGAAAACAGATCAGGATTACTATAACAAGGTAAAGGCTAAGTACGATGACGTAACTGCTGATCTCTTTAAGGAGCTAACTTACGCAAATGTGGTAAGTAAACCCTATGTTGCCACAGATAAGGCTTATCCGGTGCGTTGGCTGATTGTTGTTCTCTCAGTTTCCGGATCTCTGGTTCTTACGATTTTTCTACTATTCCTGTTAAAAAAAGAAGAACTTAAATGATAAATTCGGTGAATGCCGACTATCGTAAAATGGGCATCATTTATGCCCTTGTAGCCATATTCAGTGGTGTAAATGCCTTATTGGCCGTGCACGATATTCTATGGCTTTCCGCGATACCGCTCGCTTTGTTCTTAGTTTTTTTTCTATTCTTTTCGCTTGATAAGGTTCTTTGGTTTATAGTTTTATCTACACCATTGGCACTCAATGCGCGTTTCGCAGACATTGGCTTAGCCATAAGTCTTCCCACAGAGCCATTGATGATCAGCATTCTTTTGCTTTTCTTTTTCAAGGTTTTTCATAAAGGATTCATGAGTAAAGACTTAATGAAACATCCTCTGACACTGGCCATTTTACTGAATCTTCTCTGGATAGGAATAACCTGTGCCACCTCATCAATGCCTATGGTATCGCTAAAATTTTTAGTGTCGAGACTGTGGTTTATAATTTCCTTCTACTATTTCGGATACTTTCTATTCGCCAAACCTGAAAATACCCGGCGCTTTATCTGGGCATATTGCATTCCGTTTATTTATGT
>JBEGML010000229.1:0-9654 GCA_041183145.1 Bacteroidota bacterium
TAAGAAAAGAGCCTGATTGGATGGCAGGTGTTGCAGGAGCCAGCATCAGTGCGCCAGGGCCCTATGAAAAAAATGGCGAAACCTTCTATAATGTTGGCAGTCTCAAAGCTTACAGTGCAGAAGATGCTGAGAGTTATCTAAGAGAATACAATCACTATATACTTCAGATCCTCAACATTCACGAGGCAATACCGGGGCATTATGCGCAGCTTGTATATAGCAATAAGAGCAGGAGTCTGATTAAATCACTTTTCGGCAATGGTTCCATGGTTGAAGGCTGGGCGGTATATACCGAACTTATGATGCTTGAAAACGGCTACGGGGAAAATAGCCCGGAAATGTGGCTAATGTATTACAAATGGAACTTAAGAACCGTCTGTAACACCATTCTTGATTACAGCGTGCACAACCTTGACATGTTTGCGACCGATGGGATAGACTTTCTTATCAAAGAGGCATTTCAACAGAGAAAAGAAGCGCAGAATAAATGGAAGAGGGCCACACTCACACAGGTTCAACTTACCAGTTATTTTAACGGATTTTCGGAGATTATGAATTTACGTCAGCAGATTATTAAAAAGCAAGGCAAAGATTTTTCACTAAAATCATTTCATGAAAAATTCCTTGGCTATGGTAGTGCACCTGTAAGGCTTATCGCGCAAGATATGACAGAGAAATAGAGACATGAAAATTTCGCACAAAAAAAGCTATAAAGTTTATCCTGATCTGGCAGTAAAATTAGGACAGGCGGCCGCAGGAAAAGTATTGCTGCATGAAGAGTGGTTTGACCAATCCGGCAATAAAACCAAAGAGATTATATACTCATCACAAGGAAAGACTGAACAAGAAAATGAATTTGTTTTTGATGAGTCTGGCAACCTAATTGAACAAAGATACTTTTTCGTTCATGAAGAGCTTGGCGAGCAGACGAAATGGAATTATCAGGAAGGAAAAATCCAAAGCCGAATCGTTAGTTTCGGATTTGGTGATGATGAAGAATTTGTATATCGCTATGACGATGATGGGAATCTCCGGCAAATAATCAGAGTTTCAGATGACACCACAGCTGAGGAGTGGCACTTTCACAATCGTTTGCCGGGAACTCATAAAATTTTTGATGAAGAAGGAAACATTCAAAGTGAAAGCAGACTCAGTTACGATACCGAAGGAAGGAAGATTGAAGAATTTCATTTAGATCATCAAAACGGGGAAGAAACAATTACACGTTACACCTATTCAGATAATCCGGAACCTGATTACGAGATTTTTAACGGCAAGAATCTTTTAAAAGAAAGAAATACGAGGACTTACGAACATCTTCTATTAATTAAAATGGTTCACGAAACATTTTCACCTGATACTGAAGTACTCATCACAGAGTTCATTTACTCACCTGAGGGAAAGGAAGAGAGTATAAAAATAAGTGACGCAAATGGGAATGTTCTATTGGAATCCTTCAACGAATTCGGCGACCACGGACTTGTTACTATTGAACATCGAACAGAGAACAATGCTAACTATGGCACGATGTCATATTCAACTCACTACGAATATCTTTTTCACGAAGCATCATATGAGAAATAACAGATTACTTTCGGTCATTACATTTGTTTTGTGGCTTTGTGCCACTCATTTTTCTTTAGCTCAAAGAGGGAAAGATGGCAACCGTACCGTAAGCACTGCAAATACTGTAGTCAACGAATACACTCTACTCAATACTGATGCTGTTTCGGGAGTTAGCAGTATTAATGTTGCCGCTTCTGGTTTAAATACCAATAACCGTTTTACAGGATCATTAGCACCGGGTGATCTCATTTTTCTTATTCAGCTACAAGGGGCTACGATCTTTTCAGATGGGCCTTTTAATGCCGGCCAAGGCGATTTCGCTATCCCAAAAGACAGTTCTTGGGGTGCGATTACTGACTACAACAATTGTGGCCATCACGAATTTGCCGAAGTTTTATCGGTTCCAAATAACAATACAATTAATCTAAGTTGTGGTCTTAAAAACAATTATTCAGCCTCAGGAAAAGTTATGGTGGTTAGAGTGCCACGATTCGAATCATTTACAATCAGCTCTACAGGGAGTGTTACCTGTGATCTCTATACGGGCAATTCAGGGGGAATTGTTGCTATAGAGGTAAAAGGACAAACAATTATAGACGGAAGTATTAATGCCAGCGAAAAAGGATTCAGAGGAGGTGTTGCGGTTGACCCTCCGCTTACCATTTTTGGAACTGATGATACCGCTTTTGACAACATTAGTTACGGAGGAGAAAAAGGAGAGGGTGTTGCAGGATTTTATAATGAGTATGATAACATACCCGATCTTGCAGGACGTTACTCAAGGGGTGCGGCCGGCAATGCAGGTGGTGGAGGTAATGCACTCAACGCCGGTGGTGGTGGAGGCGGAAATGGAGGCAATATTAATAGTTACACCGGCAAGGGTAATCCCTCACTTAGTGGTACCAACTGGTCAAATGCATGGAATCTTGAATGGGTGGGGTTTGCGAATAGCAGTTCAAGCGGTGGAGGAAGAGGGGGCTACAGTGCAGCCGTCAACAATCGCGATGCCTTAATAATAGGCCCCGGCAACGGACAGTGGGGCGGAGATAGCAGATCCAATGTTGGTGGATTTGGGGGCAGACCACTGGATTACAGTACAGATAAAATTTTTATGGGAGGAGGAGGAGGAGCCGGTCAAGGAGATGACGATGATGCTGGCTCAGGTGGACGGGCAGGTGGAATGGTTTATCTCTTGCTGTACGACAACCTTGGTGGTGCCGGCAATATACAATCCAATGGTGCTGCCGGTGGAAATGCTCAAGGTGGGTTCTTTGGAGTTACAGGCCGGGATGGCGCGGGAGGTGGCGGTGCCGGAGGAACCATTATCATTGAAAGCAGTGGTTTAATTAGTGGTGTTACCACCTCTGCGAATGGAGGAAACGGAGGAAATCAGGTTCTGTTCGTTCTGGGAGGCAGTCCGGAAGCTCAGGGTCCGGGTGGTGGAGGCGGAGGTGGACACGTTTCTGCCTCAGCGCCGGTCACAGCAAGTGTAAACGGAGGTGCAAATGGCACCAGCAATTCAAGTTATGTTTCTGAATTCACTCCAAATGGAGCCACTGCAGGTGGTTCCGGAAATAATCTGGGGAATCAGCCTTTCTTTGATATTGATGCAGCCGATGTAAGCGTTTGCATCAATTCGAGTGCTACTCTTACTGCAATCCTTGAAGGCACCTTGCCATCGGGAGCTGTAATAAATTGGTACGATGCAGCAGTAGGAGGAAATCTGCTCGGATCGGGTTTAAGTTTTTCTACTGCCCCTCTTTCTGTTAATACAAGTTTCTATGTTGGAATTTGCCCCGGCTCTTTCAGAGAGGAGGTTTTGGTGAACGTGAGCCCCGGTGTGACTCCAGCTATCGCAGGAAGTGATTTTTCGGCATGCCCAGGAGACGTTATCACCCTATCAGCAAATAATCCAACAAACGGTATCGGAGCTTGGAATGTCAGCAGTGGTAATGCCAGTATTAGTTCCATAAATGATCCTTCGGCTTCTGTTACCATAGGAAACGGGCCTAATATCACCCTTGAATGGACCATCTCTGCCCCGGGTTGCGCCCCCTCAAGCGATCAGCTTATCATTACACTAAACCCCTCTCCTACTGTCTCCAGCGCGGGTGTCGACCAGATCATATGTTCAAACACCACTACACTTGCTGCAAATACCCCCAATTCCGGAACAGGCACCTGGCAAACACTGACACCGGGAGTAACAGTAAGTTCCGTGAATCAAGCTAATTCACAGGCCAGCGGATTACAAATTGGCTCAAACATTCTTGTCTGGACAATTGATAATGGCTTGTGCGCTGCAAGTGTTGACACTGTAATTATCCAGGTTGATGAATTGCCAAGCATTCCGCTTGCAGGAAGTGACCAGACCATTTGCAGCTCTCTTGCACAATTAAATGCAAACACACCGCTCACAGGAACCGGAACCTGGAGTATTGTAAGTGGCTCCGGCAGCATCAGCAATATCAACGATCCACAAGCTACCATAAGCGGACTTACTACAGGAATTATCACAATGGAATGGAGCATCACAAACGGAGTATGTCCGGCAATAAGTGATCAGCTCAGTATTAATGTAGTTCAGGCAGCAGCTCCTGCTGATGCCGGAAGCGACCAGACAATTTGCGCCGGATCAGCTAATCTCAGCGGCAGCAGCCCGGGTGCAGGCACAGGAACCTGGAGCATTATCAGCGGTGGCGGAAATATTAGCAATCCAAATAACCCGTCAACCAGTATTACCGGATTAACTCCCGGCACAGTTGTGCTGGAGTGGTCGATCAGTTTACCGGGCTGCCCTGCAAACAGTGATCTCATCACCATAGTAGTAGATGCAGAACCTGATGTGGCAAGTGCCGGTTTTGACCAAAATATTTGCCTCGGAAGTGGAGGTCTTGTAACTCTGGGAGGCAATAGTCCAATTGTTGGAACGGGAAACTGGAGTCTAATATCAGGCAGTGCAATCATTAACTCAGCGGCTGATCCGCAAACTTCAGTAGGAGGACTGTCAGCCGGGGTTGTTGTTCTCGAATGGACCATCACAAATGGAGTTTGTAATGCAAGTTCAGACCAGGTAATTTTAAACGTGGTTAACGGCCCCTCTCCAGCTTTTGCAGGGAGTGACACCACTATTTGCGAAAGCAATGCAGGCACACTCAACCTTAATGCGCAGATTCCTGCAAGCGGAATTGGAAGCTGGTCGGTCATAGGCGGAACGATCAATGTCAACAATGCAAGTGACCCTTTTAGCGGAGTGGGTAATGTTGGTGTTGGGGCGCAGGTTCTGCTCTGGTCCGTTAGTGTTCCCGGCTGTCAGCCAAGTTCTGATACCTTAACAATTCAGATTGATGCCCTACCATCAGCTGCCATCGCAGGAACAGACCAAAGTTTGTGCATAAACGGAAGCGGTTCAACTTCACTCAATGCTTTGACACCTGCAGTTGGATCAGGGACATGGGTAATCACAAGCGGAAATGCCGGGATTCAAAATACCAATCAAGCGAATAGCGTGCTTAATATCAACTCAGCTGGCAATATTTTACTCAGCTGGATCGTGAGCAATGGGGTCTGCCCTGCTGATACAGATCAGGTTAATATTAATGTACTTACCGCCCCTGGTCCTGCTCTGGCAGGAACTGATTTGAATGTATGTCACGATACAGACCTTGTTATTAATCTCAATGCAAATATTCCTGTTAGCGGCACGGGTACTTGGAGCGTCGCTGGCGGCGGGGCTCAGATTCAAAACCCCTTGTTGAACAATTCTATCGTTGATGATTTAAGCATTGGAAACAATATCCTGATTTGGACTGTAAGTTTACCCGGCTGTCCTTCTGCATCAGACACACTGATCATTTTTACGACTGAGCAGCCCTCTGCATCAGAGGCCGGAGAAAATCAAATTTTATGTACCTCCAGCGGAACCTCGACTACTTTATCTGCAACTTCCCCAATAGTTGGAATAGCCTCATGGAATCTTATCAGCGGAAGCGGCGGCGTTAGTGAAACAGGTAACCCACAAAGTTCTTTTGATGGCCTTATACCGGGCACCAGTACGCTTTTGTGGATAGTACAAAATGGTATTTGTCCGCCCAGTGTTGATACAGTTATCATCAATGTTGTCAATAACGACTTAAATGCAAATGCAGGAGAAGATGTTACGATTTTCAGCGGAGAGAGCACAACGCTGAATGCTCAGGGCAATGGCACTTACAGTTGGACTCCGACGGAGTTCCTCAGTTGCATTGAATGCCAGAATCCTATTGCCACGCCGATGCAGAGTACAATATTTTATCTGAATGTAAGGAACGATCAGGGTTGTGTCCAAACTGATTCCGTTAAGATTACCGTGGATCTCAAGACGGACTGGTTTTTACCCACTGCATTTTCGCCAAACGGAGATGGCAACAATGAAATTTTTTATTTACGAGGCTACGGCGTAAAATCTTTTCTGCTACAGGTTTTTGATCGTTGGGGATCACGTGTTTTTTATTCCAATGATCTTAAGATCGGTTGGGATGGAACTATTAACGGAAAGCCTGCGCAATCTGGTGTTTACCAATGGAGTCTAGAGCTGAATTTTGGGAATGAGTCAAGTATTCAGGAAAAAGGGAATGTGACCTTATCAAGATGATTCGTTCAGCAGGGCTTTTTTTTCTGATTTTACTGTTGAACACAAAGCTGATTGGACAAACTGAGGAGGATTATTTCAAGAGTGCAGATTCCAAACTTGTAAAGCGTTACAATGAATCATTAAAACTATTGAAAGGGGAAAATCCTGACAAAGGATTCAAAGAGCTAAAAAGACTTTCTGATAAAAATCCTGATTTTTTCGAGGCACACTTAGCAACGGGATTTCAGCTGAAAGAGCGTGAAATGTATCAGCAGGCAATCCCTTTTTTTTCACGTGCAATTAAAGCCAGACCTGAGTCTGCCCTATCATATTTTTACCGAGGAGATTGTTTTTTAATGTTAAAAAAGTATGCACAAGCAGGCGGTGACTACAGCTCAAGCATCCGCTATGATTCACTTTTTTACGCTGCTTATAATAATCTGGCTGTTGTTCATATTCTCAACCAAGGAAGAGGCAAGCTTCTGGAGAGCGAATTGAGGCTGGCACGTGACAAGATAAAGCAGTTAGAAAAATTACAGAACATTATGGATCCGGTAATGCTCATGAACACCGGACTGATACATTTACATCTTTTTGAATTCCGTGAGGCCAAAGAGTACTTCAACAAATATTTGTCATTCAGCGATAGCTTGCATGGACCTGCTCGTTATGACAAGGCATTGTGTCATTATTATCTGAAAGAGTACAGTGAGGCAAAAAGAAATTTTTTTATTGCCAAAGCTTCAGGATACAGAAAAAAAGATTGTGAAGAGTTTATCTCCTTTTTGGGTTACATAGAGGAGCAGTTAATGCAACAAAAACAAGAATGAAAATTACTGCAATCATACCGGCGAGATTTGCCTCCACCCGTTTTCCAGGGAAGCCACTTGTTAACATTCAGGGACGTAGCATGATTCACAGAGTAGCAGAAAGAGTTTGCTGCGTTATTCCTCCTGTAAATGTTTTTGTAGCTACGGATGACCAAAGAATTTTCGATCATGTTCTGGCAGGAGGTTTTCAGGCTCTGATGACATCATCGGAGCATAAAAGTGGCACAGACAGATGTGCCGAAGCAGCGCGAAAAGCCAAGTGCAGGGAACAGGAAATAATCCTGAACATTCAAGGTGACGAACCATACATCAAGCCCGAACAGATTCGCGAGCTCATTAGCTGCTTCGAAGATCCTGAGGTCAGCATTGGCAGCCTATGCAGGATAATCGAAAAAGAAACAGAATTAGTCAAACCTAATCTTGTTAAAGTAGTCAGGAACCTAAAAGGAGACGCCTTATTTTTCAGCCGAAGCGTTATTCCATTCAACAGATCAGCACAAGACGGGTTATGGCTAAAAGATTACCCTTATACAGCACATATAGGGCTCTATGGCTTTAGAATGAAAGTGTTGCAAAAACTTTGTCAGTTACCTGAAACTGCTTTAGAAAAAACAGAATCATTGGAACAGTTACGATGGCTGGATAATGGTTTCCCCATCAGGGTAAAAATGAGTAATTTCCAAAACTGGGCAATAGACAGCCCGGAAGATCTGGAAAATCTACCCATTAAAGAATGAGGAAAATAGCACAATATATTATTTTTCAGTACTTTAAATATTAATCATTCATTTTACGCTTCCCGGGCTTAACTTTGCATCGAAAATGAATTCACTGGCGTCCCATATATCTGAGTTGCTTCATTATAATGATTGTGTCATAATTCCGGGTTTCGGTGGATTAGTATGTCACTATCAATCGGCTACCATACATCCGACGCAGCACATTTTCAATCCTCCGTGCAAAGGTTTAGCTTTCAATAAAAACCTTTCGCAAAACGATGGATTATTGGCGCATCATATCTCAGAAGCGAAGGGTTGTGAATACAACGAAGCTATCAGGCTCATTAGCATTCAGGTACAGGAAATGCTTTTTACTTTAGATCAAGGAAAAAGTGTTCGGTTGGAGGGTGTTGGAATGTTTATGCCTGACATTGAAAAAAATCTACAGTTTTTCCCATCATCTGAAGTTAACTATCTTCCAGACGCTTTTGGATTATCTGAGTTTCAAAGTCATGCCATACTTCGTAATGGAATCAGAGAAAAGCAGCCAGATGTATTTCAGGTAGCAATAGATAATAAAGATCGTGAAAAACAGATTGTTAAAAGGAAAAAATTAGTCAGGCGCACGGCAGTTTTGGGTGCATTGATGATTCTTGCCGGTGCATGTGCACTGCCCTTTCTATTCCCAGATTCCAGCCTCGGGAAAAATCAGCTCGGTGGATATTTAGGCAAAAGCGAGGCATCTCAAAGTAAGTATAAATCCAGGCAGCAGCCGGAAAATGCAAGCAAAGTCGTAGAGGAAGTTCCACAAACTGCCGCTGAAGAAGTTAAAAACCTAGACTTTCTCAACGATGGGAGTCCTGATTTAGTTATTGACACCAGGAGCTATCATAAAGCAAAGGCGGATACTACCCGCGTTTCAACTGTTCCAGAGATTACAACCAGAGAAACAGGTATTCAGCAATTCGAAATTATTGCAGGTTGCTTCTCACAGGAGGTTAATGCTCAACGATTCGTAGAGCAATTAAAAGCTGAATTTCCTGAAACAGCCATAATAGGGAAAAGCGCCACAGGTCTTTACAGGGTTAGCGTGGGTTCATTTTCAAACAGACAAGAGGCAGAATCCACGATGGAAGGTAGTAGGGTTAAACATCCTCAGCTTTGGCTTTTAGCAAGTAAGTAAGCAGAAAAACCCAGGCCTTAATGCAGGTCAAAAACTCTATTAAAATCTCTTGACTGCTTGGCGTGGCATGAAACACATCCTTCGCCCTTATTTTTCAATCCATAGAAAACCGTACCGTCCGGATAATATTCCAGCCAATTCCAGCCTTCAGCAGCATTTGAAGACCGCTCATTTTTCTCCATAACGGCAATTAATTTTATCGCTCCGTTTTCTTCATCAAACAATTCCTTAACTACAATCGAGCCCTCCGGGAAAACCGATGTTTTAGGTAAACGTCCACTATCGCTGAGTGCGGTAGATGCTATTTCGTTGTAACGAACCCTGAACCAGGCATTGTGTGCAGAAGAGGGGGCAGAGCGAAAAAGTTTATCGCTCGATTTGTACCAAGAAAAATCACTTGATGACATTAGCGACTGAAAAATAATTTCCTCCTTTGTTTTTACCGGCTGATGCTTACAACTTGATAGGATGAAAATAAAAATCAGGATAGCCGTTTCGCAAAAGCGTTTATGAAGAAAAGTATTCACGGAATTAAAGATAACGTTTATTTATGAGTTGTAGGCCAAATAGGCGGAGAGCCATGCCAGACAACCCATAAATAGAAACTGGAGAAAGGGCCATTTCCAGGAACCTGATTCACGGCGAACCACCGCAAGGGTGCTCATGCATTGCAGCGCGAAGGCATAAAACAGCATTAGGCCAATTCCGGTGCGAAGCGTATAGACAGGTCTATCACTTCCATGA
>JBEGML010000230.1:0-2558 GCA_041183145.1 Bacteroidota bacterium
GTATGGTAGCACTGGGGAGTGATTATCCGTTTCCACTTGGCGAGGAGCATCCGGGAAGCCTTATTAAATCATTGCAACTCAAGCCTGAATTAGAAGAATCACTATTGCATGGTTCAGCATTACGCTGGCTTAATCTGAAAAAGGATATTTTTATATAATCATTATTTTTATGAACAAAAAGGATGGTCATAGAAATAGGATTTTCAAAAACGAGGATAGCCGTGAACTTGGATTCGGTAGCACAGAGTCTGGCGCGAGAAGGCTACTCAACAAAGATGGAAATTTTAATATCAGACGAACCGGCCTAAGCCTTTTTAAGAGGATATCTCTTTATCATGACCTTATTGACATGTCATGGCCGGGATTTATAGGGCTGATATTCTTGGTTTATTTTCTGGTAAATATCATTTTTGCTTTACTTTATTACTACGTTGGCACGCAGCACTTGGCCGGTGTTGAAGGCATTTCAGAGTGGGATAAATTCACCGAAGCTTTTTTCTTCAGTGCACAAAGTCTGACCACCGTTGGCTATGGAAGAATTTCACCGATTGGCTTCTGGGCCAGTTTCATTGCCAGCGTTGAGGCGATGACAGGATTGCTGGGATTCGCACTGATTACAGGATTGCTTTATGGGAAATTTACCAGACCAAATGCGAAAATTCTTTTTTCTAAAACAGCTGTTATGGCACCCCATAAAAACATAAATGCCTTTATGTTCAGAATTGTAAATGAAAGAAAAAACCAACTTCTCGAAATAGAAGCCCAGCTTATATTTTCTTTCAATCAAAATGCATCTGAAAAAAAGAACAGGGTTTATATTCCACTGGAATTAGAAAACAGTAAAATCAATTTCTTTCCGCTTCCATGGACCATTGTGCATCCCATAAATGCAGAGAGTCCGCTATTCGGGCGCACTGAAAAGGATATGGAAGACGGTGATGCGGAATTTATCATTATGATAAAAGCCTATGACGATAGTTTTTCACAAAACGTTTATCGCCGTTTTTCCTATACCTACAAGGAGATAAAATGGGGTGCAAAATTTCCGATTATGTGGCAGAAAGATTCCGATGGGAAAACTATTCTGCATCTGGAAAAATTAGATGATACCTTTGAGGCACAACTTAACATCGTTTAAGCTCTATGGTGAATGGATAATGATAGAAATATCCCCTATCCGTTCTGTCTGATTATCTTTTTCGTGTAGATATTTTTCCCCTGCTGAACTCTGACAAAATAAATGCCGGGAACAAGCGATGAGAGATCAATTTCTTTGGTATTGACTGCTGATAAAACCAGTCTTCCTGAAGCATCAGATATGCTAAGACAGACGGGATCGGGGGAAGAAGAGCTGAGTCTGAGTATAGAAGAGACAGGATTAGGGACTAAAGATAAATCTTCAGGATTCAGCTCCACGGCCAAATTAGGAGTACAAATCACATTGTTTAGTCTTTGCCAGATATTGTTACACAACACCGTTGGCACATCACCGCCGCTGCTCTCATTTCCCATGCGCACCATCACCAGTCCCTGCGCTCTTGAAACACTCAAAATCTGACCATTTTTACCGAGCCCGGCAAACATATCTGCAGGAGCTGCTGGGGCGTAAGAACCGGGAACAACAAGTTGTGAGCCCGGAAACATATATGACGGCTTTCCATTTAGCCACCAAAGGTAGCCGTAGGAAAGATTTAGATTTTGAGAAGTGCGGGTCATTTGATTGATGTAAGCAGTATCCGCAATTAAAGTATCGTTATCCCATACTCCCAGATTTTGCATGAGCAAACCAAAACGGGCCATACTTCTTGCCTTGCTGAAAAACACATTGTTATAACCAACATTGACCCAGGAACCCGTCATGCCTGTTTTCACTTTGAGACGGCTTTGGGTGTAACTATTAACAGATGTGCCGGTTGCATTGGAAAGAACGCTTTCCAGAAGGGTGTATGGGGCATTATGATAAGCCCAGCGTGTTCCGGCATCCGTAAGGTAATTCAGACATGTGTCCAGTGTGCAATCATTGTCAACAACACCATCATCAAGGCCGCTGGTCATTGTGAGCTGGTTTAGAACCTTTATGTTGATTTCCTGCGCAGGAGTGCAATTCGTCCAGCTCTGACCCAGATAACTGGAGCTTGGATCAGTGATAGATAAAAAATTCTCCTCCTGAGCCTTTCCAATGAGAAAGGAGGTTATGGTTTTTCCTGCAGATGCCCAGTACCAGAGACTGTCTTGGGTAAAGGTTCCAAAATATTTCTCCAAAACAATTTTCCCGTCTTTAAGAAGAATGAACCCTTTGGTATCTTGTTGCTGAAGATAATCATACAAACTATCAATTTCATTCAAGCACCATCCCAAGGAGGAGGGCGAAAGGGTATCCCATGCAGCTGTGCCACTAAGAGGAGGGAAATAAAGGGGCTGAGCTAAAGATTTATTGAACAGTTGTCCGGAGAGAAGGGTGAAAGCGAGAAAAAGTTTTTTCATTTAGATTGATTTTGATTCTTTAACCTGCGCAAACACCTAACGGGTTAACATAAACACGATAAAGAATGGCAGGA
>JBEGML010000231.1:0-3001 GCA_041183145.1 Bacteroidota bacterium
CCGGCGTCTTTCCTCCTGATTAGTTCAGTTCCGGTTACAATATTTCCCCATTGATCAGAACCGCCCATTTGAAGTTTAACACCGTAATTTTTCCACAAGAAATAAAAGTCAAAACCCTGAACCAACTGATAAGAAAATTCAGTAAATGACATGCCTGTTGCAAGTCGATTCTGAACAGAATCCTTCGCCATCATATAATTAATACTGATGTGCTTCCCGACATCCCTGATAAAATCGAGAAAGGAAAATTCTTTAAACCAATCGTAATTATTTACTATGACGGCAGGATTTGATTGGCTTGAGAAATCGAGAAACCTGGTGAGTTGCCTTTTTTGGCCTTCGATGTTAACCTGAATTTGCTCGGGTGAAAGAAGGTTTCTTTCCTGAGATTTTCCGGAGGGGTCACCGACCATTCCGGTTGCACCGCCAATGAGGATGTAAGGTTGATGGCCTGCGCGTTGAAAATGAAGCAGGGTCATTATCTGCACCAGATTGCCAACCCCAAGTGAGTCGGATGTGGGATCAAAGCCTATGTAACCTCTGATTTTACCTGATTTAAGGAGTTCCTCAGTTCCAGGCATAATATCATGCAGCATGCCTCGCCACCTTAGTTCTTCGATGAAATTCATTTTATGGATATCAGTTTGCAAATATATCTTAATGTATGTTCGCCCAAGAGAAGTCTTAATGCTTAGTTTTGCGGTATGGACTTGGTAACTGGCTCTACAGGCCTTGCGGGATTTCACGTTCTTCATGAATTAGTAAGGCAGGGAAATCAGGTTCGGGCGATAATTAGAAAGAAATCAGATGGTGAAAAAATCACTGAACGACTTATCGGCCTGGGAATTAAAGATAATTATCCAGAATTCCACGAATCAGATATTCTGGATCCATCGGGTATTTTTGAAGCATGCCAAGGAGTCAGAAATATTTATCATTGCGCAGGACATGTTTCTTTTAACAGAAATGACCGCGATGAACTCATAAAAGTCAATTCAAGAGGAACGGCCAACCTTGTCAATCAGGCCATTTTATGTAACTGCAACAAATTCATTCATGTAAGTTCAGTTGCTGCTTTAGGGGTGCCAAAATCAGCCTCAGATGTAAACGAAACATTTCATTTTGAGAATAAGGCAGGAGTTTCATTTTATGCATTGAGCAAGCATTTGGCAGAAAGAGAGATATGGCGGGGAATAGAGGAAGGGCTGAATGCCGTGATTGTCAGTCCGAGTATCATACTAGGTAGCGGGAATTGGAAGCGCAGTAGTATGCGTATATTTGATAGGGCCGCGCATGGAATGATTTTTTATAGTCCTGGTTCAGGGGGATTTATCGATGCCAGGGATTTAGCTTCCCTCATGATTATTTTGGCAGAAAGCAAAATCAAGTCGGAGTTGTTTATTGTGAATGGGGCAAATATTAGTTTCCACGATTTATTCAACCTGATTTGTAATGAACTAGGAGTAAAAGCGCCTAAAAAAAGAGCCCCTCGGTGGGTGGCTGAAATCATGTGGCGGATGGAAAAAATCATCTATACATTTACAAATCGACAGCCGCTACTCACAAGAGAAACTGTGGAAAGTGCCTTTAAAAACAAAAGTTACGACAGTGGAAAGATAACAGAGGCAACAAAATTCAAATTTACAAGAATAGAAGAAACAATTAAATGGATAGTAGAAAGCAGGTGAGACATGTTAATGTCTAAGGAGAATTTTCAGACAGCCTTGTTATCACCTTTTCATATACCGATTTAAATTGTGCAGGATGTGTATTAAGTTGCCGAATGGAACGAAAAAAAGCTGAATCTGTAACATCGTACCTCGTAAGAATATCGCTGATGATTCTTTTTCTATTATCCGAATAGTGGTTCACCCTGAAAGTACCGGAATAAATTGCGGCATCGGCCATGTGAGCCTCAGAAAGGATTGCTACCAGAGTTGAATCAGGAACTTCTGCATTGAGAGAGCTCTTATCTTCTGACTGACAAGCTAGAAATAGGAAAGAAACAGTAAAAACCAAATACCTTATCATGACACAAATTTAGACAAGGAAGGTAGATTTTGAGAGTTAAATACATTTTTAATATAAATACATTTGCAAAAACTTTTGATTGAAAGAAATATTCAAAGGCAGGTTTATCAGATTGGCAATGATTTTTGGGATCTTGCCTATACTCCTTTTCTTCATTACAAGAAATTCTTTGCTAGAATATTCACTTGAGAGGATAAAAACCAAGATTAGAAAAAAGTATTCAGCAGACTTTATTTTTTCAGATGCATATTTCAAGGGACTATCAACCATTCATATTGAAAATACCGGGCTTTTAACACCTGATAGAGATACTTTATTTTACTTAAAATCAATAGCTGCAAATGTAAGATTAATACCACTGGCAGGAGGCAAAATCAGGCTTTCGGAATTAAAAGCATCAGATGGAAATTTAATGATGATAGCCACAAATAGACACAATAACTTTTCATGGTTATTAGCCAGGAAGCGTGAAGGCGGAAATTTTGATCAAGAAAACAAAACAACACCAGATTATGCCAATTTACTTGAAAAATTGAATAGAACCATTTTTGAATCTATTCCTGATGTAGTTGAACTTTCAAATCTAAATGCCACCATTCTGAAAGACACGTGCACATTAAAAGTAAGAATTCCAATTGCTTTACTTGAAAATGGGGATTTTTCAGCAAGGATAAAGGGAGAAGATAACATCGGAAAATTCGAATGGTCGGCAGGAGGAACAATTGACCGAAACTTAAAAAAAGGAAAATTTATTTTTTATCCGATAGGCACTAAAAGCAATCGACTGCCGGTTTCCGGAAGCTGGATAAAACTGAAGGCAGGGGCAGATACTATTCGTGTTAACCTTGAACAAACCGGAATGGAAAATTCAGATTTTAGAATAAAGGGAAGTATGAAAGTTAATGGTATGTGGATTGATCATTGGCGTCTGGCGCCCAGTGAAATAATAATTGGAGACATGGCTATGGAC
>JBEGML010000232.1:0-9477 GCA_041183145.1 Bacteroidota bacterium
AATCTGAGCTAATCAGAAGAGGGTTTATCAAGGCTTAGTTTCTCAGCGAGGGACGAGTATTTGGGGAAGTTCTAAATCTGGGCCTGCTATTTTTTGTGCTGCAAGCAGCGCCTTTCTTGCCTTTTCGCGGTTTGTTTTCTGATATAGCTTCCTGCCTCTTTCAAAATACAGTTCCCGATTAGCCGGCTGCACAAGTTGCATGTTTTCTGTCCAAACAATAAACCAGATACAGGCATTATACTCATCAAAAGATTTTGTGCCGGGCTCAGAATAAATATCAAAAAGTGTCTCAATCGCATCTTGCCTGCTCAGGATTTCATGAATATCGATGAGCGTTTGATTTCCTGCCAGCGATTTAAGTAGCACAATGGCCGAGTCAAGGTGTCCATTTTTGCTTTTAGTCTTTAAATAAATTCGCGCCATGCTAAGTTCACACTGAGCCTGTTTTTGGCGGACACAGGTTTTTAACATACTGATGCCACTAAGGCTGTCATAATGTGCAGAGTGGGGATTAAGCAGAAGGACTGATGCCTCAGGAAAGGCCGGTGAATAACCATCCCGGGCCGCCCTGAGTAGCCAAAAGTCTGCAATACTATCGTTTGTGCTTAAGCCGCTACCGCTTCGCCAGGCCTGTGACAGGTAGAATGCAGCGCGGGGTTCAGTGCCGGCACTTGCTGCCTCAGTAAGCAAAGGCAAAGCCTCTTTGAAAGACCCGCGTTGAATAAGATCGAGGGCTTGCTCAAAAGAATCCTGCTGGCCAAAAAGCAGGGTGACTTTGCAAAAAAAAGAAAGGAAAAAAACGCCATTCCGCATGAAGGCAATTTATAAATAATTGGCTTAGCAAAAGCAGGGTGAAAACCGGACAAATCTTACTAACATTGCAATCACAATGATGAATTTATCTGCCATAGTTACAGGAGGCAGCAGTGGCATAGGCCTTGAAATTACAAGAGCTCTGGCTGCCGAAGGTTATAATCTTGACCTTATCGGACTGGAAGAGAACGGAAGCACTCTGGCTTCAGAAATAAGCGAAAAATATAAAGTCACCGTTAACTTCCACAAGGTAAACCTGAGTGATACTTCGGCCATTGAACATTTTGGCAAAGAAATATTGCTTAAAGGCTCTCCTTATATTTTGGTGAATAATGCGGGCATACAGCATGTTTCTTCAATAGATAACTTTCCGGTAGATAAGTGGAATGCGATTTTACAAATCAACCTGACCGCTGCATTTTTACTCATAAAAACCTTTTTCTCTGCAATGAAAAATACGGGGCAAGGGCGCATTATCAATGTGGCTTCAGCACACGGACTTGTAGCATCAGAATATAAATCTGCCTATGTAGCTTCCAAACACGGATTAATGGGTTTGAGTAAAGTTACTGCACTTGAAGGTGCTCCTTTCGGCGTTACCTGCAATACGATTTGTCCGGGCTACGTTCGCACTCCACTGGTTGATGCGCAGATCAGTGATCAGGCAAAAACGCATGGCATCAGTGAAGACGAAGTTATCCAAAAAGTGATGTTAGCGAAACAGCCGCTTAAAGAGTTTATCTCAGCTGAAAGCATCGCCGCTATGGTGGTGTTTTTGTGCAGCAAACATGGATCGGCTATCACTGGCAGCCATTTTTCACTTGACGGAGGCTGGACCGCCCAGTAATCATCATGCAAAAGAAAAAGATTGCAATAGCCCTTCAGGGCGGCGGATCACACGGAGCCTTTACCTGGGGCATACTTGAGCGATTACTTGAAGAAGACCTTCTTGATATCAGAGGGCTTTGCGGAACCAGCGCCGGTGCAATGAATGCTGCAATGGTAGCTTACGGACTGCATAAAGGAGGTGCTGAAGAGGCGATTGTCATGCTCGAAAAATTCTGGAGAAAAATTTCTCAGGCCAGTCTGTTCAGCCCCATGCAGCCTTCATGGTACGATCAGGCAAAAAATCCCGGCGACATGATGTTTTCCTGGGGTTTTCAATGGTTCAATATGATGACTCAGGCGTTTTCTCCCTATCAGTTTAATCCGAATGATATTAATCCACTCAGAGACATTTTACTTGAGCTGATCGATTTCGAGGAACTCAAAAAAAGTGAAACCCGTCTTTTTGCCTGTGCAACCAACGTTAAATCATGCAAACCCAAAGTTTTTCACCTGCATGAAATGTCGGTTAACGCTTTGCTTGCCAGTGCGTGCTTGCCACAACTTTACAAGGCGGTGGAAGTGAATGGTGAATTTTACTGGGACGGAGGTTTCATGGGAAACCCACCCATTTATCCATTGATTGATCATACCGACTCAAACGACATTCTCTTGTTGAAAGTAAACCCTGTCACTATTGAAGAGGTTCCTAAAACAGTTTCAGAAATACAAGACCGAATCAACGATATCAGTTTTAATTCGAGCCTCATGGCAGAGATGAGGATGGTATATTTCAAAGAAAAAATTTTTAAGATGGGAATAAACCTGAAAGGAAGGCTGAGGAAGATACACTTTCATGAAATCAGTGCTGATTATGCTATGAAAGACTTCTCATTGGCGAGTAAATTCAACGCCTCCTGGACCTTCCTTCAAACCCTGAGAAAGCTGGGCCGAAAATCTGCCTCGGAGTGGATTGACAAACATTATGAGCAGGTTGACAAGGAATCTAGTATTGACATAAGGCGTGTATTTTTATAATTCCCAAATGAAGCATGGCTCTTTATAAAAACAGAAACAACCCGGAGGCAGAGATGTCGTTCCTGGAGCATCTGGAAGCACTCAGATGGCATCTGGTGAGATCTTCAATAGTGGTATTGGTACTTGCATGTTTCTTTTTCATTTACAGAGATTTTTTGTTTGATGCCATTTTACTGGCTCCGAAAATGCCTGACTTCTGGACCTACCGGCAATTCTGCAAGCTGTCTTATTTTTTGAACCTTGGCGATGCCCTGTGCTTCGGCAAAAATCAGTTTGAGCTTATCAATACTGAGTTGTCCGGACAATTCACCATGCACATGTGGGCCTCTATTGTAGCAGGTTTGGTTTGCGGAGCTCCTTATGTTTTTTGGGAACTCTGGCAATTTGTGAAACCGGCATTAAAAAACAATGAAAAAAATGCAGCAACGGGAACCGTTTTTTATGCAACACTTCTGTTTCTGTTGGGTGTGCTGTTTGGATATTACGTCATTGTACCTCTAAGTGTAAATTTTTTGGGATCCTATCAGGTGAGTACTCAGGTGAAAAACATGATACAGATGGATTCCTTTATTTCCACTGTCACCACGATAACGCTTGCTTCAGGTATTGTTTTTGAACTTCCTGTTGTGGTTTATTTTCTCACAAAAATTGGAATCATGGGTCCTGTTTTCATGAGAACCTACCGTAAACACGCAGTAGTAGTGATTCTGATACTTGCTGCCATTATTACCCCATCACCTGATGTTACTTCACAGCTTTTGGTAGCATTTCCTTTGTATCTTCTCTATGAAATTTCTATCTTTATTTCATCCTATGTTCAACGAAAAGAAGAAAGATAATGGAGAGCGTGAGTCCTGAAGAATTCAATAACTACCGAAGCCGGATGAATGAGAAGATTCTTGCTTCAGACAATAAGGTTATTCAGCGCTTTTTCAATCTAGACACCAATGCGTATGCAGAAGGACAGCTAAGTGTGGTAACGAAAGAGCTCATTGGGCTTGCCGCCAGTATGGTACTCAGGTGTGACGATTGTGTCAGATACCATTTAGGAAAATGTCATGAACTAAAAGTAAGCAAGCCTCAAGTACAGGAATGTCTGTCTGTGGCTCTGCTTGTTGGAGGCTCTATTGTAATTCCTCATTTGCGCCGAGCATTTGAATACTGGGATTTACTGGAGGCTGAAAAGCCCTACGAAACAACGTAACCACCATTGTTATGGAAGCACAGGAATTGATAAAAACCCTTGGATTAATTGCCCATCCGGAAGGGGGCTATTATAAAGAAATATACCGGGCTCCCGTGCTGGTGAAGCCCCCGGGGTTCGAGATTCACCGATCGGTGTGCACCACCATCTATTTTCTGCTGATGGAGGGCACAAAGTCTGCCTTGCATATGATTGATGCAGACGAGCAATGGTTTTTTCTCGAAGGTGACCCTTTCTCAGTTTATGAACTGGATGAAGCAAACGGAACATTAAAGGAAACTATTCTAAGCCACGAAAACCCCTGGCACCTGGTTCCGGCAGGAACATGGTTTGGGAGTAGATTTACCGGAAAAAGATTTTCACTTTCAGCGGCGGTGGTATCACCGGGCTTCGACTTCAGCCAGTTCTCTCTGGCCTCAAAAAGCAAGATGAAGCTGCGTCACCCTCAGCTTTCACAATTCCTGGAAGAAATGTGTGTTCTTGAGTAAGCAGGAACAACTCAGGCAAGAGAGCTTACCATCAATTTCTAAGGGAAGTATTTTCTTGATTTTGTTCCAAGATGATGAAAAGAGAATTTTTGTTTTTGCAGGAACACAGATCACCCAGATTCATCGCTGCCTGATGGTATTAACGAATGTATATTTTACCCAACTAGTTTTTAGAATAAAATTCCTGAGAGAAAACCGTGTTGCTGGCATTCAGGGCTTTATCCTTAATATAAACAGATGCCTTTAGCGTATCAACCCCGGGGGTACCCAGATCGGGCGGGAAGTCATAAAGCGTAAGACGAATATCACCTTCGAGAATTTTCTTATTGCCACGGTTTAGCACAGGAATTCGATAATAGTAAGGCAATATAAACTCCTGTTTTATCCAATCACTTCCTGTTTTTTTATAGAGATCTACAAAACAATTGTACCTAAAATCACCTGCAGTATCATTCTGTGTGAGACCAATATCACCGTCCCCGTCGATAAATGAAAGCTGCAGCGATGCAGTATCAGCAGCAAATACTAAACTTTTAAAGGTTATAACAGGCAAAGGCGAACCGGTCTCCTGAGGCTTACATGAAGAAAAAAGCACCAGCGAAGCAAAAAGGATGAAGCTTATGTTAAGGATGCTTTTTGCCATGTTCAGAAAACTGCTTTTGCAATTTGTTTCACTGCTTCAGATCTACCCATGGTATAATAATGAATACAAGGAACCCCGGCATCCTTGAGCTCTTTTGATTGTCTGATGCACCATTGAACCCCGGCCTCTTTGGCCTCCTGATCATCGGCAGCCCTGAGCAGTGCATCTGCAAGATCAGTTGGTAAATCAATGTTGAAGATTTTTGGGATAACGCTAACTTGTTTCTTTTGGGTAAGCGGTTTGATTCCGGGAATAATGGGAACATTTATTCCAATGCTCCTGCATTTTTTTACGAATTCAAAAAACTTGTTATTATCGTAAAACAACTGAGTAACAATGTAATCAGCACCGGAATCTACCTTTGCTTTCAGATAGCGCAAATCGATATCCATGTTGGGTGATTCAAAATGCTTTTCAGGGTACCCTGCCACACCAATACAGAAAGGATTTTCATTGGCCTGATCATTGAAATCGTGAAGGAATTTGCCTGCATTCAATTCCACAATCTGAGAAACGAGATCAACGGCATGAGCATGCCCATCTTCACGAGGCGTGAAAACAGATTCTGTTTTTATTGGATCTCCACGAAGAGCAAGCACGTTGTCAATACCCAGATACTGCAAATCAATCAGTGCATTTTCGGTTTCCTCCTTGCTAAAACCCCCGCAAATAAGGTGAGGAACTGCATCAATCTGATACTTATTGATGATGGCAGCACAAATACCAACCGTGCCCGGTCTTTTTCTGATAGATACTTTTTCAAGATACCCGCCATCCCGCTTTTTATAAATATACTCTTCACGGTGGTAGGTAACATTGATAAAACTGGGGTTAAACTCAAGCAATGGATTGATGCTCTCGTAAATTGAATCAATGCTTTTACCTTTCAGAGGAGGCAAAATCTCAAAGGAAAACAAAGTTTTTCCGGCATTGCGGCTGAGATGTTCGGTAACTTTCATTTTATGCGTTTTCTGCAACTACTTTTTCAACTTCAGGTACCATTCTTCGGAGTAGACCCTCAATACCTGATTTGAGCGTCATGGTGCTGCTCGGACAACCACTACAGGAGCCCTGAAGAACCAGCGTGACAAGGCCATCGCTGAAACTCCTGAAAGTAATTGCTCCGCCATCGCCTTCAACAGCAGGGCGTATATATTCATCGAGAATAGCGATAATCTTTTTATCTATTTCAGAGAGGGTGTCAGGATCAAGTCCGGGAGCGGTTAATGCTGTTGCAGCGGTAGCGCTGCCCTTCTGCGGCTTGTTTGTAACAACCTGATTTCCTTCTTCAAAAAATCCTGCCAAAAAAGTACGAACCATTTGAATCAACTCCTGCCATTCCAAAACTCCCGGATGCTTTAAGATAGTGATAAAATTCTGAGAGATAAAAACTGTTTTTACAAAAGAAAAACGAAATAATTCTTTTGCTAAAGGACTTTCGGCAGCCATGGAGGAATCGGTAAACTCTAAAGAGTTCCCCGGAAGTATGGAACGATTTGCAACGAATTTCATTGCATCCGGGTTCGGGGTAGCCTCGGCATAAAATAGCCAGGGAGCAGTGGCGGTATTCATCATATTATGCCCTGATTTCATACACAAAGATAAATTAAAGATTAAGGCTCCTGGCCTTAATTGCGTTATTTTTGCTCCATGAGGCGATATACCGATTTTCTTGTTGTTGGATCTGGGATAGCAGGCCTGTCTTTTGCTCTTAAGGTTGCTGCATACGGGAAGGTTCTCATGATTACCAAGGGTACAGCAGAGGAAACCAACACACGATACGCTCAGGGAGGTATTGCAGCCGTGATGTATGAACCGGATTCATTCGAGAAACATATTCAGGATACCCTTCAGTGCGGAGACGGTATTTGTGATGAGCAATCCGTCAGACTGGTTATTCAGGAATCACCGGAGCGCATCAGAGAATTAATTGACTGGGGAACAGACTTTGACAAACTTGAATCAGGATTGTTTGATCTGGCCATGGAAGGCGGACATTCAGAAAAAAGGATTCTGCATCATAAAGATGCCACAGGCCAAGAAATAGAAAGAGCCTTGCTTGAGCAGGCTCAAAAGCACCCCAACATTACCATTACAGACCACTATTTTGCCCTGGATATACTAACACAGCATCATCAGGGCATTTGGGTAAACAGCAAAACTCCCGGTATAGAATGTTATGGAGTTTATGCCCTGAATAAACACAGCGGTAATATTGAAACTTTGCTTTCAAGAGTAACCCTCATGGCAACCGGAGGGGCCGGGCACATTTACGAATCCACCACCAACCCTGTTATCGCCACAGGAGACGGAGTTGCTATGGTTTACCGTGCTAAAGGTACGATTAAAGACATGGAATTTGTACAATTCCACCCCACAGCACTTTATGAACCGGGAAAATCCCCTTCCTTCCTGATTTCAGAGGCCGTCAGAGGCTTTGGAGCCATTCTGAAAACCGGTGATGGAAAAACCTTCATGGAAAAATATGACCAAAGAGCATCATTGGCACCTCGCGACATTGTTGCAAGAGCAATTGACAACGAAATGAAGGTCAGGGGAGTGAACTTTGTTTACTTAGATTGCACACACCTTGACAGAGAAAACTTTCGCGCACATTTTCCAAATATTGTTGACTACTGCACTAATGCCGGATATGACCCTTCTGTTGAACCCCTGCCTGTATTGCCCTCGGCACATTACTTCTGCGGTGGTATAGAGGTGGACCTTCATGCCAGATCAAGCATCAAGAATTTATATGCAGCAGGCGAATGCTCCCGAACAGGCCTGCACGGAGCGAACAGGCTCGCATCAAACTCTTTGCTGGAGGCCCTGGTTTTTTCAGACAGGGCTGCAAAAGATGCACTTTCCCGATTCAAGGACATCGACATTCCGGCTAAGCTTCCTGACTGGAATGCAGAAGGCACTATCTTAAACGAAGAACTGGTCTTGATTACTCAAAGCAAAAAGGAATTGCAGGGAATCATGTCAAACTATGTAGGTATAGTCAGGTCTGACCTCCGCCTGAAGAGAGCGTTTGACCGTTTGCTGATTTTACACAACGAAACAGAAGCACTTTACGAAAAAAGTCTGATTACACCCCAGCTATGCGAACTCCGAAATATGATAAAAGTAGGTTACCTGGTCATCAAGCATGCCATCAGAAGAAGAGAGAGCCGAGGCCTGCACTTCAACATTGATTACCCCAGAATAAATTAACCTGCTTTACGCAATCCCATTTCCTCTGCGCGGCGTATACTTTTGAGTCTGATTTCGATCGTTGTGCGGTAATCCCCGTTTTCATCCAGAATAGTTCTTGTAACAAGCGCACCGTCGACCACTACATTTCTTTCACTGCGTAAGATGCGATCAGCCTCATCAGCAAGGTCGTCCCATGCAACAACACGATGCACCTGTGGAATATGCACAGGAAGGTTCATCCATGCATGTGTCTTTAGATAAAAGCTCAGCATTTTCTTTTGTGAAGGCATAAGCCTCCATTCAGGCATGCCCTGTAAGGTGCCTTTAACTGCCACCTGGTTGCGATACTGTTCCATATAATTTTCTTTTCGGCAAAACTGTATCGGCCCCAGACAATTAGTCGGAGATTAAACGTTTATATCCGACTATAAGCGTTTATGAAACGTTTCAAACGTTTATGAAACGGATAAGGAGGGTCATGAATACCATGAAAAAGCATTTGATAAAAACAAATCAGCCACTTTAAGCACTTAATTATGAATGCAAAAGCGATGATGGAGGCTGCGAAGCCATACTCCACAACAATACATTACCTTTGATCCATGAAAAGATTCGCTGATGTCATGAAAAAAATAGGCTGGGGAGCGTTCTTTTTTTTTCTCATCAAAGGAATCTTGTGGCTGGTAGTATTTTTCGGGGGTTTAAAATGGATAATGGGGCTCTTCGGCAAATAACAAGCTTAGAAATTGATCAGTTTAACAACAGCTAAAAAAGCTTCACGTGCTATTTAATTATCAGAGAAAAATTTTAATCACCATCAGCCCTGATTTCTGCCAATTGATATCCCTATCCCCATTGAAAAGTTTTTAGATGGCTCAAGAAAAGACATTGAATGAATTTCTGCTGAGATTTAAAGTGGGGAAAAACACTTAGCGCAGGGCGGCAAATAAAATTAATATGCCGTTCTACCCTTGTAAAATCCTTGCCATTGCTATGGCGGACATCGATGAAATTTAATTTTGAGATGACTGCTGCCGAGACCGGGTTCTAAATTATTGCCTTAAAAGAAAGATGGCCGAAATGACCATACAAGCAATTTTATAAATTAGCCTGTTCATATTTATGTTTCTTAAAAAAGAAAAAGCTTCGCTGTTTTTTATGTTAAGGAAATAAAATGGATAAAATTCTATGGAGCCCATTCATACCGCTGATGAATAAAACCGTTTACACTGATGATTTACAAAATGCCATTCGGGTTTCAGAATTCA
>JBEGML010000233.1:0-3463 GCA_041183145.1 Bacteroidota bacterium
ATACTAATATCTCCGGGCAATTTACCCAACCATCCAAAACGATTACCTCCGAAATAGAAGAAAAAACCTACAAGCATAAGGAGGCATCCTGAGATGATAAGAAGCTTGCCCCAAAACTGCATCACTCAACGCTCGTATTTACAACATTTTTTCAGCTTTGCATAAACTTTATCGTCTGCCTTGAAATTCTCTGTGTCGTAACCGGCATCAGCAATTTTTTTCTGAATCTTATCAGAGTCTGATTTGTTGCTATCAAATTTTACCGTCAATAAGCCTGTTTCCTTATTCCAATCTGCTTCCTTTGCGCCGGCCTGCCTGGCAGCTTTTTCAATGGTCTTCTTGCACATATTACAACTGCCGGATACCTTAAATTTCATTTCAGTAAGCTCTGAAGCCGCAACCTGAAGAAAAAGAAATATTGGTATTAAAAATACCCAACGGAAAAAACGCAAATTTTTCATAACCATTATTGTATACCAAATGTAGATGAATCGACTGTAAAAAAAAAGCCCCGCAAAGCGGGGCTTTCATAAAGATTGTTAATCTCAGTGTTTAACAAGAACCGGACGGGTAACAGAAGAACCTGCCGCAGTAAGAGTGTATTGATAAACACCATCAGCAAGACCAAGAGTGTTCATAGATACATTATGACGACCGGGAGTAAGCATGCCCATGTCGTTACGGAATACCTCACGACCGCTCATGTCAAATACACGGAAACTAACTTCTGTGTTCTTGTCCAGTTCAAAACGTACATTGGTCATGTCGCTCGCAGGATTCGGATAAGCATGAAGCAGTTTAAATGCACCCTCTCCATTTTCATTCACACCAACAGCCTCCTGAGTGGTGATGTATGCCCACATATTCCAGTTCTGACATGGCCATGGCGTTCCGCCTGTGTAGGTAACAGAGGTATTTTGTAAAATATTCGGAAGAAATGGCGGATATGCACAAAATGAAGTTGGGAATGTAGAAACCAATGCATCCGGATCGTTAGGATCTGCGCTATTTGGATCAGGAGTAAAAGTTGCACTTAAGGCCGCTGTATCAAGCTTGGAAGGATCTTCATAGCGAATGTTCAAAGCCACGCGCTGACCCGGAGTGGTGGTGAAGCCTGGTGTGTAGGTGAGAACAAATCCGGCACCTGAACCAAGCCAGTTTCCACCGGAACTCTGAGTGGTATTGAAACTGTCAACCTGCTCCCACAACACAGAAGATGAGGTTGTAGGTGCACCTTGTGCATTGGTGGTTATCAAACGACATTTCAAATAGTCATAGTTCCCGGAATTGTTTTCATGCGTCATGTAAACAAAAATTGAATCGAAGGTTAGGCTCAATGCAGGGCTTGTTGGCCAGGCAGAAGTGTAACCAAAAGTCTGATAATCCACAACTGTGGTGGTGGGGTTTGCGTAATCAGTATATCCACCAACCATTCGATAAGAAATAGCAGCATAATTCATAGCAGTATCAGTACCGGTATACAGTGAATTAAACTGCCAAACGAAACCATCTGTGTTTAAATCAGCCACGGTGTAATCCCACCACATCCCGTAGGTATTTCTATCTACAACAGAAGGTGAATTTACCCCCCTGGATAAATTTACCCTGGGTGCATTGGTAAAATCAACCTTATGTGGTCTTAAAGGTGAAACACTCTGGGCGAAAGATCCCATGCTCATGACGGCCAGTCCGAGCATCATGTAAAGTTTTTTCATTTCTGTGTTTTGTTTAAAATGTTTGATGCGTAAAGTTAAGAATTTGTTATCAGAAACCTCAACAACATTTTTTTATTCCACTATCATAGGTCGGTTGACCACCGCTCCTCCCGCTGAGAAACGATAGTGATACAGGCCGCTTGCAATTCCTTCAATGTTGAAATCAACCTGATGCTCGCCGGCTGAGGCATTTATCAGGTTCTTTTCCATGACCAATCTGCCGCTGTTATCCAGTATACTGATGCTCACATCTTCAGATTTATGGAGTTTAAAACGTAGTGTAGAAGATAATCTTGCAGGATTCGGGTAGTGGTAAAGAAGATCAAAAACGGGTGCAGCCGGATCCTGGACAGATGTTATACCTTCTGATGCCGTGATATAAGCCCACATGTTCCAGTTCTGGCAAGGCCATGGTGTTCCGCCTGTGTAGGTAACAGAGGTATTTTGTAAAATATTAGTAAGAAATGGAGGATAAGCACAAAAAGAACTGGGAATCGTGGAAACCAAAGCATTAGGATTATTTGGATCAGGGCTGTTTGGGTCAGCGGCAAATGTTGCACTAAGAGCGGCGGTGTCCTGCTTGGAAGGATCTTCATAACGCATGTTCAGTGCCACACGCTGCCCGGGATTCGTGGTGAAACCAGGTGTATAGGTAACTACAAAACCAGCTCCCTGTCCTAACCAGTTTCCATTAGAACTCTGTGAAGTATTGAAGCTATCTACCTGCTCCCAAAGAACTGAGGAATTTGCAGTTGGTGCACCCTGCGCATTGGTGGAAACAAGCTGACATTTAAGAAAATCATAATTACCTGAGTTATTCTCATGTGTCATGAACACAAAAATGGAGTCAAAGGTGAGACTTAAGGCAGGTGTTGTGGGCCAGGAACTGGTATATCCGAAGGTGTTATAATCCACAACGGTTGTGGTGGGATTGGAATAATCTGTGTAACCTGCAACATATCGGAATGAAACCGCGGCGTAGTTCATGGAAGTATCATTGTTGTTGTAAAGGGAGTTGTACCGCCATACAAAACCGTCAGTATTGAAGTCTGCCACTGTGTAATCCCACCACATGCCGTAGGTATTTCTTTCTACCGCAGAAGGCGAATTTGCACCCCTGGATAAATTAACCCTCGGTGCATTGGAAAAATCAACCCTGTGAGGTCTGAGCGGTGCCACACTCTGAGCACTGGAAGCCAGACTCATGATGGCCAGACCAATAATCATGTAAAGTTTTCTCATTTTTTTGAGTTTTCAATTAGTTTGCTCAAAGATAGTTGCAGTGTCCCATCCTGCAAAAAGATTGCTGAATTTTAATAACAGCCAACTGTTGATTAGGGAAAAAGAAGTATCGATCTGGAGGAAGTGGGCAATAAAACCGGAACCAAAGGGTATGAAGGATTCAAGCTAAAATTCCTCTGCCCTGACTTATTTCTTTTTCGCTGAGAAGGCTGCCCCTGTAGGTCATAAACGAGAATTGCCTCAGCCCGATCAGATTTTGAATTGCATCACAAAACCGAAGAAGATACGGAGCAGCTTGATGATTCTACTTTCTTAAGGTTAATCCTTGGCGAATTCGAGAGGTCAAGCTTATGCGGCATTAGGGGTGGACCACTCTATGCAAATGAACCTAAGCTCGGTGGGGCAATGCCGGGCATAGTGTAAAATTCTTTCCTTTCCGCGTTTTGTTAAACCTGCTCTGTCATTATTCTTAAAAATTTGTTGCCACAAACTATTAGTAAGAAGAA
>JBEGML010000234.1:0-4642 GCA_041183145.1 Bacteroidota bacterium
ACTTTAAACTGATAGCTTTAATTGGTTTCATCATTATTAACCTTGGGCTAAACTTTTCCGTTGCAAATTTATTTTGTTTTTATCTAGTCGAATAAAAAGCAAACCTACGATTGTAATAAGTCTCGCTCGAATTTAACACATACTGAAAGCAGAGCAAAGATTACCTTTGAATAAAAAAAGAACCATGGAAATCATCATCATCATCTTGCTTGTTATAGTTGCAGGCTCCTTTGTAACCATAAGACAAGGGAATATCGGTGTAACAACCGTTTTTGGAAAATATCACAGGACCATGAATCCGGGACTGAACCTCAGGATTCCTTTCATTGAAAGAGTGTACAAGAAAATTTCCATTCAAAATCGTTCAGTTGAATTAGAATTTCAAGCCATAACGCTTGATCAGGCGAATGTTTACTTTAAAGCGATGTTGCTTTACACTGTACTTGACCAGGAAGAAAAAACCATAAAAAATGTTGCTTTCAAATTCATAAACGAAACAAGTCTTATGCAGGCACTTGTGCGGACGGTTGAGGGATCGGTAAGAAGCTTTGTGGCAACCAAAAAACAAAGTGAAATTTTGGCTTTACGGAAAGAAATCGTTGAGTATGTCAAACAACAAATCGACCAGATTCTTGAAGACTGGGGCTATCATCTGATTGACCTTCAGCTAAACGACATCACTTTCGACGAAGCAATTCTCCGCTCAATGAGTCAAGTTGTTGCCAGTAACAACTTGAAAGCAGCTGCTGAGAATGAAGGTCAAGCCCTGCTCATAACAAAAACTAAAGCCGCTGAGGCGGAAGGAAACGCCATCAGAATTGCAGCTGAGGCAGAGCGTCAGGCAGCTCAATTACGAGGCCAAGGAATTGCCTTATTCAGACAGGAAGTTGCGAAAGGCATGACAATAGCTGCCCGCGAAATGAAACAAGCTGACCTGGATACTAGCGTAATTCTATTCACCATGTGGACTGAGGCGGTGAAAAATTTTGCTGAGCATGGAAAAGGAAATGTTATATTTCTAGACGGTTCCCCGGACGGTATGAGAAATACATTTCGAGAAATGATGGGCATGCAACTGCTCAAGGAGGAGAGCGCAAAAAAATAAAAAAAGGGCTCACGCCCTCTTTTGTGCCCGGAGTGAGACTCGAACTCACAAGGATATTACTCCAACGGCTTCTGAGACCGCAACGTTTACCAATTTCGCCACCCGGGCGGGTGGTAAATCAGTGCCCAGGACTGGACTCGAACCAGCACGGTTTCCCGCCACCCCCTCAAAGTGGTGCGTCTACCAATTTCGCCACCTGGGCAGGTGAGCGAACAAAGTTAGGAAACAAATTTTAGCCAACAAAATTATGTGTAAATTAGAAAAATAAAGGCAAGGGAATTTAGAAGTCCGAATCCTAATTCTTTTAACATTGAAAGAAATCCATTTTCAAGCTTTTTGGGAAAGGCAGACACAACGGAAAAAAAGTTTCAAAACCCTATGTGGTAAAGAAATAATTTTAATTCACCCAGGCATCCCCAACGCCGGATCCGGCCCGGATTTTGAGTGCGGAATCATCAAAATTGACAACATTCTTTTGGCTGGAAATATCGAATTACATATAAACCGCGATGATTTTTTCCAACATAAACATCAAACCAATCAAGCCTATTCAAACCTGCTGCTTCATGTATTTTTAGAAAAAGGGTCAAATCAAGAACAGATTCCGGGCGTAGCTTTTGAATTATGCCTGGAGGACAATGAAATCGAGTCATCAAAATCTGCAAACTCAGGTTCCATTCTCAAGAAACTATATTGCTTCGAAGAGATCCATCAGATAGAACATTGGAAAATTGATCAGATAAAAAAGATGATGCTGAAAAAAAGACTGGAATCAAGACATGAACATGTCCTTAAAATTCTGATCTATTGCAGAAGAGACTGGCAGCTTGCCTACTTGATGATGTCTGCCCGAGCCATGGGTGCCGAGGCAAACAGCGAAGAGTTTGAACAACTTCTAAGAAGACATAGCGCAAAAGAAATCTTTATGAAAAGAACGCGAACAGAGGAGCTCCAAAAACTATTCTCGACACAATTACTCCAAAGAAACGAATCAATTCATTCATACCCTATTACCACTGTTAAGTATTCAACAAATTTCAAAGCAGGCTCTCCGGCCTCTCCAATTCTGCTAAGAACAGGCCGAATCAGGCCGGCTGTAAAACCAACTAAAATGTTACGATCATTTTTGCACTTACTCCCATTATTTACGGACGGCTTTCATGTATACACCGAAAAACAGAATGGCATTGAAGCAATAGATTTTCTTCACAAAAAAATTGCCGGAATTCTAAAAACGAGCAACCACCAGAGTAAGCAATCAAATTCAACCATGAAGACACTCGCTGCAAGACTTATGGTTAACAGCATTGTTCCTATGATTTACAGTTACGGGCTCGAAATGAATAATGCTCGTTATTTAACATGGGCAAAAAACCAATTGGCATTAATGGAGTCCGAGAATAATTTTATTACACGAATTTTTTCCAATGCCGGCGTATTTTGTAAAAATGCTTCTGAATCTCAAGCCATTCTGAATTTGTATAAAACACTTTGTCTCAATGGCAATTGTGAAAATTGTCCCATAAAGGATCACGAAAAAATTGTAAATTTGAGCCTATGAAGGTCTTAGAGTCAGTGCTCAGGTGGTTTGAAGTCCAAGCTTTTGGTGTTTGCCAATTTCTCGGTGCTAAACTTGGCATCAGAGCCACAGCCATCAGGCTTTACTTTATATATCTATCCTTTTTTACGGCAGGATCTCCGGTGATTATATACTTCTTCCTGGCCTTCCTTATAGAACATCGAAATCGGTTCAGAATTAACAGTATGAGCCGAAAGAGCGTCTGGGATACCTGATTCATGCAATCCCAAATCAATAATCTTTCATTTCGCCGGGCGGCACTTGCGTTAATCCTTATTTTCTCAACAATACTTTTTGGCATTGTTGGCTACATAATGATTGAAGATTATTCATTGTCAGAATCCTTTTACATGACTGTCATTACAGTTGGAACGGTTGGATTCATGGAAGTCAAACCACTGAGCGAAGATGGTAGACTTTTTACTGCTTTTTTAATCATTTTCAGTTTCGGTACTTTTGCATACTCAATAATGGCAATTGCAAAATCTGTTGTAGAGGGAGAATTCAATAATTTTTTTCGCATTTATAAATTGGAAAACAAAATTTCACAACTCAGAGATCACGTTATTATCTGCGGATATGGAAGAAATGGGCATCAGAGTGTTATCGTTCTTCAGAATTACGGCAAAACATTTGTTGTCATTGAAAAAGATTCTGAAACAATAAAAACATTATCCAATACCAACATCCCTTTCATTCATGGCGATTGCACACAGGATGATGTGCTGAAAAAAGCAGGTCTTGAATACGCAAGTGCCCTGATTTCAACTTTGGGTGATGATGCAGCAGCCGTTTTTTTAACATTAACAGCAAGATCTCTTAGATCTGATATAACCATTATCAGCAGAGCCAGCGATGAAGGATCAAACAAAAAACTGCTCAGAGCAGGAGCCGACAATGTAATAATGCCTGATAAAATTGGCGGTGCCCACATGGCCTCACTCATTATGAGACCTGATATGGTTGAATTTATAGATATTCTTACCGGTCAGGAGCCGGGAAAAACAAGTATGCTGGAAATTGTTTTTTCAGAATTACCTGCTTCCCTAATAAATCAACCTATTTCCTCCTTGATCGAAACAACTAAATCAAGGGCAAAACTTGTCGGCCTCAAGAACAAATCTGGTGAATATATCATCAACCCTTCCGAAAAAGAAATTTTTTCAGAGGGAAACAAATTTTTTTTTATCGGTAATGCTATTGAAATAATGGCATTAAAGCAATGTCTCCAGACACTAAAAGCATGAGAATATTAATCACGGGCAGCAATGGCCTACTCGGACAGAAAATAATTAGCCTACTCGGATCAAATCCTGATTTCTTTTTTGGCAACAACACACCTGAGGTCTTTGCTTGTTCACGTGGTGAAAACCGACTCGATGAATCAGGTTATTATCAATATATCAGTCTTGACTTGAGTGACCGTTTTTTGGTGAACAAGATAATTCATGAAATAAGGCCCGATTGTGTTATTCATACTGCAGCTATGACCAATGTGGATGCTTGCGAACTAAATACCGAAGAATGTCAAAAGCATAATATCGACGCCACCCAAAATATCATTGACAGTGCCAAAGAACTAAAAAAAATAACTGGCATTAACATTCACCTCATTCATTTATCAACCGACTTTATTTTTGATGGAGAAAACGGGCCATACAGAGAAGAAGATTTGCCAAATCCACTAAGTGTTTATGGCAAGTCAAAACTTGAAGCAGAAAATATAATGCTTGAATCAGGCCTGGATGTCGCTATAGTAAGAACAATTATTGTATACGGGGTCACTCAGGGAATGTCACGGTCGAATCTTGTACTATGGGTTGCGGATAGCCTGAGCAAGGGAAAAGATATTAGTGTTGTTACAGATCAATTCAGGTCACCTACTCTTGCAGAGGATTTAGCCTGCGGCTGCCTTCTCATTGCCGCAAGCAGAGCATCCGGTATATTTCATCTGTCAG
>JBEGML010000235.1:0-3983 GCA_041183145.1 Bacteroidota bacterium
TGTATATAGGACGAGTCATAGTACGCAGCGCTTACCATCAACAGAATAATATCAGCTGTGTCCATATTGTGGAGAATGGCTTCTTCCCACTTTGCACCTGCGTCAATTTCCCGATCGCACCAAATTTTCAGCATTCCGGCTCGCTCCATAGGGCGCAGGTGGCCCCGTAGCTCCTCGAGGTATTCCGCGTCTTTGCGGGCATATACGATAAATACGTTGTATGGTTTTGGCATACGGCTTATAATATTGGGCGCTAATGTAGGGTTTTTAATGAGAATATATGCAAAAAGTCAAAAAACCCCTCCCCGGTTACCCGTGAGAGAGGCAGAATCTGCCCATCTTGCGACTGGCAGACTTCCAAATAACAGCAGGATTTGTCTTCTTTTCAATTTTGCCCTGAAAAAGCCCCAAAAACCACTACAAAATGGAGGAGAAAATGTGGTTTTCGCCGGTATTTTCACTCGACAATCCTGAAACTGCTGGGAAATTGCTTCGAGTTCTCTATGATTTTGTGCTCCAGCATGCTCACAATGTAGGAGCGCGCTGTTCGGTCACGCACAGCAAAGGCCTCCATCAGCGCCGCCTGCAGCTGTTTGGTGTGAACAGTTGCACCTCCCTTGAATATTTCAACGGCAGCGGTCTTTAGATCGCTGATTTTACGCTGCTGAGAATCCTCTTTGCTGCGTTCTCCGAGATACACGTGCCGGCCTTCTGTCTTGCTCCATCCAAACTGGGTCATGGGCACATCAAGCGGTGATCCATCTCTGACCTTCAGTGCTTTCACAACACTGGAATTTCTGTTTTCCTCTTTTTCGATGAGTATGATACCCGATGCCTTTCGCCGCACTTCCGACCCGAAGTGTCCGCGCAACTTCAATCCGGAAGGTGCAAGCCTCCTCCACATTGAGATATCTGATCTCGATCTTTGATTCGCGTTCATGAGTGATAGCCTTCTCGATTTTGTTCGAGGGTGGCCAGTCTTCGGAGTACATCGTTTATTTTTACTTCTTCCATTGTGGACTTGATTTTGTTTCAGGCCGAAAGGGTATGATGATGCTCCGAAAAGACTATTGAACTTCAATAAGATTTTTTTCACTGCTCACTGGCAGCCTCGGAAAGGACAGTGAAAATTGATGATTCTGAACTGCCCCCTGAGGTGCCGGATTTGCATCCGGAGGGAACGAATCTGAAAGCAGATCAGAGAAAAAAGTGATCGTCTGATCAGTCAAAAATGAGTGTCCGTAAAGGCTTGAAAACAGCCCTTTTTTTGCAAAAAATCTGATCCGGGCAAAAACAGCAAAAAAATAGCCAAAAAGCCCTGAAATGCTGTGTTATTGGCAAAGAATCAGCCACATTCATAGATTGGCAAGTTGGCAAGGCATATATATATATCCTTGCCAACTTGCCAACATATATGATGGCAGATTTTTGCCCTTCAGCCGGGGGGCAGAGCGGCTTCAGACTGGCTCCGGAACTGAAGTGAATTTTGGGCCGGGGAAGCAGTGAAATTCAATCCCGGCAAAATGGGCTTGGTCGCCGGGCGGGGAAGTGCCATTTCGTCCAGCTCCAAACAGCAGCTTTTGGTTGCCGGAAGTTGATTTCAAAGAAAATTCAGCATTTAAAAAAAAATATTTTCAGGGTTCATTATTGCGAAATCTCCGGGGGTACTGTTATCTTTGTATTACCGCGAAGCACATAAAGCGAACCCATGCTCTCCAGTTCTCTGAAAGTAGGTTTCCAGGTCGGTTTCCCGGGAAAACAATGCCTTTTAAATAATTGATTTTCAGGATTTTGTGATTTTGGTTCAGGTTCCGTCCAGTCCGCAAAAAGGCCCTCATTGAGGGCCTTTTGTCATTTGTGAGTCTTTCTTGTCGGTTAGGATTCCTCCCTGTCACGGTCCCGAGTGTTCGGGACGTGTTCGAGTCCCGTCCAGTCCGCAAGGAGGCCCTCGATGAGGGCCTTTTGTTATTTGTGTGTGTCTTTCTTGTCGGTTAGGATGCGCCCGTCACGGTCCCGAGTGTTCGGGACGTGTTCGAGTCCCGTCCAGTCCGTAGGATGTCCATCGACGAGGGCCTTTTCGCTTTTATCCCTAACCAAAATGAAAACCAGTGTATCACACCTACATTCTCCAGAGTGAAATTGACCAGTCATACTATATCGGATATACTTCGAATCTGGAGCGCCGACTCGAAGAGCATAATAGTGGGTTGAGCCGGTATACCAAGACGAAAAGGCCTTGGAAGTTAGTATTTCATGAATCTCACGAAACCAAGAGTTCTGCCATCATGCGAGAGAATTGGTTGAAAGCACAGCGGAACTCAAGTTTTTACGCAGAACTAATAAGAACGATGAAAGTCGGTTAGGGTGCCGCCCTGTCACGGTCCCGAGTGTTCGGGACGTGTTCGAGTCCCGTCCAGTCCGCAAAAAGGCTCTCATTGAGGGCCTTTTGTCATTTATCCCCAACCAATACCACCTGGTATTTCCGGAGTATTCCCGTAAGTATGCTTTCTGTCGTAGTTTCAAATCCCGGCTCCGCCCGGAGCCTGGTTTTATTTAACCGCAGAGTCACGCAGATTTAACCGCAGAGTATCGCAAAGAATCTTTCTCTGTGGGCCTCTGCGTCGTACTCTGCGTAACTCTGCGGTTAAACAACCCCGGTTTGTAGCGTACAAAACCATTTACCTAATAATAAACCGGCAAGAAAAAAGTATTTTAGACGCGACACAATCTTTCAGAAAGAGGGAATGTTTATTGTTACGCTTTTCAGGCCTTTAAGTGATACAGAGCAGGTTACTCACAAAAGTAGGGAGAAAATTCTTGAACTCATCAAGGCCAAGCCTTCTGTCACGATGCTGAACCTGGCTGATTCGCTCAGAGTATCAGTAAAGGCAATTGAAAAACACATGGCATATCTCAAAAAATCAGGCAGACTGGAGCGAGTCGGGCCCGATAAAGGTGGCTACTGGAGAATCAAGGAATGTTAGCCGAGATTGAACCCCGCATTACCTGGTATGTTTCTTTAAATTTATTCAGCAGGAAATCTGTAATAATGTTGTGCCTCATCCGGCTGACAGCATGTGAATCATGGCAAGCGCTTGAAACAGCTGTTCACCAGATGAGGCACGAAGTTGTATGATCAGTTATCCAGACGAAGGAAATCTCCGTTCATGTCAAATTCCAGATCCAGACCATTATTCAGTTCAATCTGCTGATTTTTTCCGTCCAGTTCCCAGTCGGTGATAACATTGCCGAAGTAATTGTTTTCGACGTATTGAAAAATCTTTTCAGGTATAACGCTGGTTGGCAGTTGAGATGTACCGTCAATGCTGATGATTTCTCTCTTGCGATTAAATTCCAGACTGATACCATCCGACAATATCAGGTCATACGTCCTTTTTACCCCTTCAGTGTCTTTCAGATATTGAAGAACAGAGTTGTTCGGGAAATGAGCCGAAATGTAACTGGATATTTCATCGGGTAGTTCAGAAACGGGAAGTATTACTTCCTTTTCGCAACTTGACAGGGAGAACAATAATAATAGAGATGCGGCAAAAAAAGCAACTTTGGTTGGAATTACATTTTTCATGTTAGGAGCAGTTTTGTGAAAAAACAGGTTTAACAGCCCAAAAAACATTTTGTTTGCATGGGAGGGGGCTGAAATAGCAACACGCAGATAAAACTTGCTGTTTGCTATATTTAATCATTCTATCACCGGAAAATTTGAGTGCGAGACTTTTACCGGCTCACCGTCTCACGCGCCACAGCGAACCGTTTTTGGTATCCAGTCTATCCAGAAATCCCTGCTCCGTGTGTGACTGCAGTATTTTCTCCGCTTCGGCTCTGGGGGTGCCCGAAAGCTCGGAGTACTCCCTGGCGGTCAACGATGAATAGTGTGCAAACAGGCCTTCTGCACTCCGGTCGTAGTTGTTTTTCACTGACGCGGGATGGAGTTTCAGCAGGGCTGCCTCGTAAGTTGCATACGG
>JBEGML010000236.1:0-2763 GCA_041183145.1 Bacteroidota bacterium
GGTTAAGGTATTATATTTCGAACTCATTAATCCATCCCGTGAAAAAACACCTGTAATCATCTACGGTGCAGCACAGGCCGGTTTAATCGCCAAAAGAACACTTGATCGGGATGCAGGTAATAAATACAAGGCCATCGCATTTGTTGATGAACGAGAAAATATGATCGGCAAAAATCTCGAGGGTATACCTATTATCTCTTCTGCTGAACTGCCTCGTTTACTCAACCAGGAGAGGGTTGGCTTTTTAATTTTTTCTGACCAGAATATCCCGAATTCTAAAAGACAGGAAGCCATTGATCTCTGCTTCCGCAATAAAACCCGGGTGTTGAATGTACCGCCGGCCTCCCACTGGATTAATGGCCAGCTGAGCTTTAAACAAATAAAAAAAATCAGTGCAGAGGAATTGCTCGAGCGTGAAGAAATTCAATTGCATCAGGAAGATATCGCAGCCCAAATACACGGGCAAACCGTCATGATTACGGGCGGCGCAGGTTCGATCGGTAGTGAACTCGTCAGACAAATCGCTCGTTTTAGTCCGGCCTCAATGGTCATCCTCGATCAGGCTGAATCTGATCTATATGAACTTGAAATGGAACTGAAAGATAAGTTTGGTAACCGCGCTCTTGATTTCATTGTAGCGGATATTAGAGATGCTGTGCGAATGGAACGCATTATCCGAACCTACAGACCTGAACTTATTTATCATGCCGCTGCTTACAAGCATGTTCCCATGATGGAAAAGGAACCCGGAGAGGCAGTTCGTACAAACATTATTGGTACAAGAATTCTCGCCGACCTTGCTGTAAAATATAAGGTTCGAACGTTCGTAATGGTGAGCACTGATAAGGCAGTTAACCCAACCGGGGTCATGGGTGCCAGTAAAAGGGTGGCTGAGATTTACGCCCAAAGTCTGGGAAGGCTTTCAACTACACGTTTTATCACTACCCGCTTCGGAAACGTGCTGGGCTCCAATGGCTCTGTAATCCCTCTGTTCAGAAAACAAATTGAGCAGGGCGGACCCATAACCGTGACGCATCCTGAAATTACCCGCTATTTTATGTCAATACCTGAGGCCTGTCAGCTGGTTCTGGAGGCAGGTGCAACCGGGAAGAGCGGAGAAATTTATCTTTTTGATATGGGTAAGCCTGTGAAAATTTATGAACTTGCAAAGAAGATGATTAGCCTGTATGGCCTGGAGTTGGATAAAGATATCGCAATCGTGTTTACAGGTCTAAGACCCGGTGAAAAACTATATGAGGAAATGTTTCACCTCGACGAAAATATTGAACCAACTCATCATCCAAAAATCCGAATAGCGCGGGTGAAGGAATATGTTCTGTCTGATGTTGTGGCAGCCATTGATGAAATGGAACATTTGCTTTCTGAGGGTCGTGATATCGATTTGGTAAAAGGCATAAAAAAACTTGTACCGGAATATATCAGTAACAACAGTAGGTTTTCTGATCTCGATACCAGAAACGATTAGAGGCCCGGAACTCCAACAATAGTCCTATATTAAGCAAATTTTATCTGTTCCTTTCAATCGTTTCCTTCAGAGTGGCTCTGGTGAATGGCTTAGAAATGTAATCATCCATACCTGATTCTAAACATTTTTCACGCTCTCCGCTTATGGCATTGGCAGTACACGCAATTATTTTACCCATGTAGCCTGATGCCCTAAGCTCTGCGGATGCTAATCTGCCATCCATTCCGGGCATCTGAATATCCATAAGTATGATAGCTGTATCCGGATTTTTTCCGATGAACGCAATTGCCTCACTCCCTCCGCTAACAATCTGAATAGACCATTCTGGATATATTTCAGACAACATCTTTCCTGCTACAAATGAATTAAGTTCATTGTCTTCTACGATGAGTATACTCTCATTTTTATCCCCCGTTAATTTTCGAGCCTTGGTCATGATGTTTTCATCAATGGGTCTGGCGTTCGGGGTTTCATCCGGAATTTCAGTGACCGGCAGAAAAAAATAAAAGTAGCTTCCTTCACCTGCTTTGCTCTCGTATTGGATGTAGGATGACATTAACTTCAAAAGATTATTTGAGATGGCCAGACCAAGACCGGAGCCTCCGTATTTTTTTGCCGTTGACGCATCACCCTGCCCAAATACTTTCAGGATAGATTTTTTTTGCTCATCAGTAATCCCGATTCCGGTATCTGTTATTCCGAACTTCAATAAGATTTTTCCATCAGCTTCGATTCCTTCTTTGCTTATCTCAAATTTTACAGACCCTTTCTCAGTGAACTTAACTGCATTGGTCAATAGATTATTAAGCACCTGAAGCAATTTTGTATAATCACTCAATATGTTTTTTGGAAGCTGTGAATCTATGTTAACCCAAAGTTTAAGTTTTTTCAATTCAGCCTGAGGTTTCGCCAGTGTGATGGCAGAATCAATCAGTGCTGTCAAATTGAAGGGCTCAGAATGGATTTCCATTTTTCCTGCTTCAATTTTTGAAAAATCAAGTATGTCATTAATTAGATCTAGTAAAATACTCGCAGATTCATGCATGTAGTCCACATAGCTCTTTTGCAAATTGTCTAAACGCGTGGTTTTTAATAATTCTCCAAAACCAATTACCCCGTTTAATGGCGTTCGGAGTTCATGCGACATGTTGGCGAGAAATTCTGATTTGGCTCTGTTGGCCCTATCTGCCTCTGATGCCAGAAGTTCTGATTTATAGGTCCTTTCCTTTAATTCCTGATTCTGCAGTCGTCTCCTGATTACAGAGCCGGTATTATCC
>JBEGML010000237.1:0-5881 GCA_041183145.1 Bacteroidota bacterium
ATCAACACTATCGGAGAATCCCTCAAAAAAGAAGAGATCTTCGGTACTGTTGAAGCTGTCAAAACAGTTTCCGACCATTTTATGCCTGTATCAGGAAAAGTTCTAGAAGTTAATCCCGGCCTCGATGGTGCTCCTGAAAAAGTAAACGGAGATCCTTATGGGGATGGATGGATGATCAAAGTTGAAATGTCTGATCTATCAGAAGTAGAAGCTCTTATGACTTCTGCTGACTATAAAGCATCGATCGGTCACTGATAACAACATGCTTCCGGCAATCGGATAGTATTAAATATATATATTAAGCTTGTTTAGCTTTTAGGGGTAGGTTATTCCGGTGGATGGAGTAAGACCAAGCTGAGGGTGAAAACCGAAAGCAAAATCTATCCTTACGGGTTTCAACTGTAAGCCGAATCCTGCACTACTCATTCCCGGTTGTGTGCTCAAGCCCGCTCTCAAGTACAAAACAGGAACTATCTGATATTCCACTCCGGCCATGAAAATCGCCCGGTTGCGAAGATCCTTTTGTACCTCAACGCCGGCTCTGACTTTGGTGTTAAACCTATATCCCATACCGACTCTCAAAACTGTTGGAACACGTTCGTTGCCATAACTACCTGTCTTCACTCTGGTAGGATTGTAAAGATGTACGCCAAGTCTTAAATCTTTTATCACTTCTGCTAAAAAAGAAACTTCTGCTGCGAGGGCTGACCGTGATCCATAGTTTTCTCCGATAAAGGTGTTTAAATACGTAAGTTGTAGTCCCGCAGAAAAAACCGGCCCAAATTTCCTGCTGTATGATAGCGTTGCACGCGTATCCCTGTATAATCTGAAGCCATAAGTTTGGTATCCAATGCCTATAGTGCCGATTTTAGAGAAAGGCATAACAAAAGCTGCGGCACCCCTGCTCATCTCCTTCACTAAAAATTGTTGCTGCAAAAAGACTCCGGCGCAGGGCTTTTCAAGAAGAGCAAGTGCTGCAGCATTATGATCTATACTCCATACATCAGGAATACTTAATCCTAATCCTCCCATCCCTGCTTGACGAGCCCCTGCCGGTAAGGATTCGTTTGCAGCAAATATTTCTACTGAGAAAACCGTCAGCAAAATAAACCAGACAACCCGGATGAACTTTCTCATAACTACAAGGGAAACTGCCGGTTCATTTTATCCACTGCGGCCTCTAGTTCTTGCTTATAATCCTTCAGTTTTAAAGAAAGCCGCTCATCTGAAAGTGCCAAAATCTGAATCGCCAATAATCCCGCATTGGCAGAACCATTTAAAGCGACTGTGGCTACTGGAACACCCTTGGGCATCTGTAAAATGCTTAACACAGAATCCCAGCCATCGATACTATTTGAAGATAAAACAGGCACACCAATAACTGGCAAGATTGTAGCAGATGCAATCATTCCGGGTAAATGTGCTGCACCTCCGGCGCCTGCTATCAAGACACTGAAGCCTTTTGCCTGGGCATTTCCGGCAAATTCAAGCATTCTGCCGGGCGTGCGATGTGCAGATAACACTTCACGGTGGTAAGACACTCCGAAAATATCCAGCATTTCTCCGGCCCCTTTCATCACCTCCCAATCTGAAATGCTGCCCATTAGTAATGCAACTTTCTTCTGATTCATGCGGCAAGTTAATTGTTTTGCATGAAATAAACTTCAGCATAAATGATTGTCAAATAGAAAAACGCCTTCCGAATGCTTCGGTTTTTCTTAGGTCCCAAATTTTTAATGAATGTTTTGTTTGCAGACTCATTTCCAATGACGCCGTTAGACAGTTAATATAGATCAGACGGGCTGTGCTTCTAATACTAATCTCTTATCAAAGCGGCATTAATTCCTATTCTGTTTCTATCTTCATCATCGGCGTGATCTATTTTCACGATAGCCCTACCATACTGTCTCCCAATCAAGCACCATTTTCCTAAGCCCAAAAAGCCTTGACAATTGTTAAGCTATTGCCAAAGTAATTTTTCCCTTCAACTGATGTTTGTCGTGAATTACGATCCGGAGCTATTGGTTTTCTTTTTGGAAATAAGCACCTTTCTACCCTTCCTCTGCGAGAAATAATTCTATTATTCGATTCATCGGGGATTCCCGGTGTTCACTTGTATCGTTTGTAGCAATTGCCTGGCTCTCAAAGTAGCACGGTCAGTATCATGGTCGATGACGGTACAGTGACCCATTTTCCTTCCTGGCTTGGTTTGCTGCTTACCATAAAGATGCACATAAACTCCTTCTTGCTCCATGGCCTCTGCCAATCCTTGAAAAACAGCCAATCCGTTATGCAATGGGGCGCCCAATAGATTTATCATTGCCGCCGGTGATTTTAGTCGGGTACCTCCCAGGCCAAGTCCGCAAAGTATTCGCGCAAGTTGTGCAAACTGTCCCGTTTCGCAGGCCTCCATCGTGTGGTGCCCGCTATTATGAGGCCTTGGCGCAATTTCATTGACTAAAACTCGCTCATCTTTAGTAACAAAAAATTCTATTGCCAGCAGTCCTTCAACATGAAGAAGTTCAGCCAAGTTTTCAGCGATACGAGCTGCTTCTAACAAAACAGAGCTCGATAATCTCGGAGGGGAAAACAACAACGTAACCAGATTGGCCTCTTGATCAAACTCCATTTCTACTGCGGGCCACTGCTTCCTTTTGCCAGTAAAATCACCACAGACCATTACCGCTATCTCGGCTTTTAAATCAGCCAGATCTTCCAATACACATGGAAGATCCCAACCCTTTTGTTCCCAATCTTCTCTGCTACGAATTATTTGTACTCCCTTCCCATCGTAACCACCCGTTCTAGTCTTCTGCGCAAATGAACGAAAAGCTTCATTTCGTGGTAAATATTCGGACTTTTTCTCCAAAAGCATGTAAGGCATGGTCGGGATGCCATTCGTTGAAAAAAAGTCCTTTTGCCGCCCTTTATCCTGCACCATCCATAATACATCTGGGTCGGGAACCACTTTTTTGCCCTGTTCTTTGAGCCTCCTTAAAATATCAACCCCAACGTGCTCAATTTCAATGGTCACTACATCTGCTTCAGCACAAAAATCCAGCAACGCCGGCGAGTCGTACAAACTGCAGCATAAAAATTTATCGGCAAGAGGTCTGCACGGTGCAGCAGGGTCGGGGTCTGCCACAAAAATGGTTGGAGCATAGGGAATCAACTCTCGAATAAGCATGCGGCCTAACTGGCCACCGCCAAGAATGGCAATAACGGGTGGTTTATATGCTGTCATGAAACTAAGGTTTCTGAAAATAATACTCTATGCTAGACCAGGAGGAATTGTCAGACAGGCGTGCGTGAAGGTTCGATCTGAGGCCATGAAAAAATGCTGCAGGAAAAGCAATAGCTCCTCTTCCGCGATATTGCTCTGACAACAAGCTGATGTAAAAACTATCCAGAGGCATTCCCTTCATTCCGGTAAAATCAAAGCCCTCGGCATTCAGAAGCCTTTTCATATCCTTCGGAATAAAATGATTAAGATGTCGGGGAACATCCCAGGCAGCCCAGCAGGAACCATAATGCTGAGCATCCAGACTGGAATGATTGGGAACAGCAATAATTAATCGTCCACCGGATTTAAGTATGCGCCTCAGCTGCCTGATTCGGGCAAGAGGGTCAGGAACATGTTCCAGTACATGCCACATAGTAATCAAATCAAAACTCGCTTCAGGATAACGATTCAGTTGCGCTTCTTCATATACCGGACAACCGGAGCGTGCTGAGGCCTGTTTCGCAGCACCCGGGTCGGGCTCAATTCCCTCTACTGCCCAGCCCTGCTCTTTCATCCCCAGCAAAAAATAACCTGTTCCGCACCCAACATCTAGCGCCCTGCCCTGCATTGCGCCAAAAAGGGCCTTTATTCGGGAGATTTTTCCCCGAAGGGCTATGCCTCGCGCAAAATGATAAAGCTTGTTTTTAATGCCCTTTTGTGTGTCTGAATGAGAAATGTAGGACTCGGCAGCATAATACTTCCCGAGATCTGATGTAAGTGGGCGAGGATTAGTAAAATAAAAACCACAATTTCCACAACTGACAACGTGAAAGGAATCCCTGCTAACTGTATAATCAGTGGCACTAAACATACCATTAAACTGCGCAAACGCGCATAGGGGACATTCTAAAAGTCTTTGCATCTCGACCGTTTTCAGCGGCCAAGATACACTAATAAAACGGAAATATCAGCCGGTGAAACTCCGGAAATTCTACTCGCCTGACCTAAGGTTACAGGTCTTTGATCAGACAATTTCTCTCTGGCTTCGGCGCTAAGCGAGGTGAGTTGACGAAAATCCAGGTCATCGTGCAGACGGATGTTTTCGAGCCTCTGCTGCTTGGCTGCCATTTCCTTTTCCCGCTCAATATACCCTTCATATTTTAGTTGTATTTCTGCCTGTTCTTTTTCTTCTTCACTGAAAACACTTAGTTTTTCAGAGAGGATTTTGCTACCTCTTTCGAAATCACTTAAAGTGAGGTTGGGTCTGGCCAGCAAACCAGCCAGTTTCACTTTCTGATTAATTGGGCTGCTGCCCGCTTGATCCAGTACAGGGTTAATTTCTGCAGGATCCATGCTCTCATTTCTGAAAAGAGACGATAAGGCTTCGCAATTTTTTTGTTTCTGTTCAACCTTCCGCATTCTGTCTTCTGTAGCAAAACCCAGCTCGAAACTTCTTGGTGTCAGACGTAAATCCGCATTGTCCTGCCTAAGCAGAATACGATACTCGGCTCGGGAAGTAAACATGCGGTAAGGCTCATCTGTTCCTTTGGTTACGAGATCATCAATCAAAACCCCTATGTAAGCCTCGCTTCTTCCCAGAATAAAAGGCTCTTTTCCCGAAATCTTTAGGTGTGCATTCATTCCGGCAATCAACCCCTGACAGGCTGCTTCTTCATAGCCCGTGGTGCCATTTATTTGTCCGGCAAAATAGAGATTTTCCAACTCCTTTGTCTCAAGACTATGAAGAAGCTGAGTGGGAGGGAAGAAGTCATATTCAATGGCATATCCCGGTCGAAACATTCTTACATGTTCAAATCCCGGAACTTCCTTTAGCGCTGCGTACTGAACATCTTCTGGCAATGAGGTGCTGAAACCATTTACATAGATTTCGATGGTTCGTTTTCCTTCAGGTTCTACAAATAACTGATGCCTTTCCTTATCTGCAAACCTCACTATTTTATCTTCAATAGATGGGCAATATCTTGGCCCTAGACCTTGTATGCGTCCGCTGAACATGGGTGATTGTTCAAAACCGCTTTGTAGGATTTCATGCACCCTTTCATTGGTGTAGGTGATATGGCAGGGAATCTGATTCTTTAAAAAGGGTGTGTCTGTGTAAGAAAACTTTGAAGGTTGTTCATCTCCGGGCTGCAATTCCATCTTGGAGTAATCCAGACTTCGCCCATCAAGTCGGGGCGGCGTTCCTGTCTTCATCCTTCCTGCCCGAAACCCCAATGAAACTAATTGCTCTGTGATTCCGGTTGCCGCTTTTTCACCAGTGCGCCCTCCTCCAAATTGCTTTTCTCCAATATGAATGATACCATTTAAAAAAGTACCGCTTGTTAAAATCACAGACCGGGAGAGAATCCTGTTTCCCATGGATGTAACTACCCCGCAGGCTCTGTTTCCCTCGGTGATTATTCCCACGGCCATATCCTGAATAAAATGAACATTGGGCGTTGCCTCAAGCATCATTCTCCATTCTTCTGCAAATTGCGCCCTGTCATTTTGCGTTCTCGGACTCCACATTGCAGGACCCTTGCTTCGATTAAGCATGCGAAATTGTATCGCTGATATATCTGAAACAATACCACTATATCCTCCCAAAGCATCCACTTCTCTTACAATTTGTCCTTTTGCTACTCCACCCATGGCAGG
>JBEGML010000238.1:0-5180 GCA_041183145.1 Bacteroidota bacterium
ACGTAACTCCGTTCGGAGCTGTATAGGCATCGCATGAATTAATCGGAATTTCTGTACTATCAGAAGAACACAAATGAATTACATTAACAAACGCGTCGTGCACCCCATTGCAGGGAAAGAAAACACTATTGTTTAAATCCAAGGCCGTACTAATCTGAAAGCTGCCTGTTGAAAAAATTGAACCAGCAGGAGAAATATCAATACCTTCAATAAAATCACCATTGTAAGATCCAAATCTAATGACTGATTTAAAATTACCGGCAGAATCCAGTTGCAAAATAAAAGCATCCTGAACGTTGTTATAACTAGTCAAATTGAAGGCCTGCGACCCAGGGTCAAAATCAATAATTCCGGCAAATTGACCAGCGATAAATACATCGCCCGAATAATTAATTGCATCAGTTATTACCATAGAGCCAGTAAATATTTTAGCCCACAAAAAATTGCCTGACAAATCAAGACTAACAATAAACTGGGAATAGGTGCCTCCATGCAAAAAATAACTTCCAGGCCCTGGGTCAAAATCCACATTACCCTGAAACTGACCAGAAAAAACAAGTTGATTATTTGTTAAGTTTTCAAGAGAGCAAGATGCAATTGTCGCGTTTGACCATCCATCTGAAAAGTTTTTGACCCATTGAACAGCCAAATTGTTATTTAATTTAACAACGAAATAATCTTGCCCGCCAAGGCCGCCCTGTGAATGCCCGCAGAAATAAACATTATTTTGCAAATCAAATTCTATATCAAATGGAATTTCATCAAGTGTTGTATTATAGTTGATTGCCTGAATTAAGCTACCTGAAGGGGTTAATTTTGCAATAAAAATAGATTTATTGGATGTATTAAAATATTGGGTAATATTCAAATCCGGATTTACATCCATTTGCCCATCGTATCCTCCAAGTACAAGTATGTTTCCTGCACTATCAATTTTCAAACTTCTGCCACCTAGTGCAGATGCGCTAACTGCATCATCAAAAGATTTTGCCCAAATCAACCCCCCTTGTGGATTTAATTTCACAACAAAACTACCACCACCACTTATTGGGTAAACATTTATCGCATTCGGATCAAAATCTACAGTTCCGTTAAACCAACCAGTAACATAAATATTATTACTATTGTCTATCGCAACATCATTTACCATAGCCCTTCCGGTGGGAGATGCACCACCCTGAACACAGGAAATCTGCAAAGCCCAGATGAAATTACCCCCTGAGCTAACCTTCTGAATGAACCCACCAATTGAGCTGCCTGAATAAAGGTTTGTTAATAAATACTGACCGGGTCCGGGATCAAAATCAACTGTTTCGGAAAAATGACCAACCGTAATAATATTTCCATTTGAATCATGCGCGATTGCCTTGCCCTCGTCTCCACCAACACCACCTATTGTAAATCCATTTTGATAAACGGCATTTTGTCCAAAAACAAATAAAGAGAAAAGCAGGAAAGAGGAAAAACGGGGAGTTTGTGTTTCATAGTTCTACTATTTTCCCTGCCTGCCCCACAGCAGGGTTGCTACAAAAAACAGCGTGGGACAATTGCAATACGTGCACAGGTGGGAGTCGAAGCCCAGGAAGCAGAGTATAGCAAAGCCCACGCCTTATCGTGAGCATTTGCTTATACCTCCTGCTGTACTTTGAAATTTCGACTTTTCTTCTGCAGGATATTAGCAAACGCTATTTATGTAAACAGCCTTCTCAAACTGTTTGATATCAATTCATCCGAATTATTTTCTTGACACAAAAATAGAAAAGTTCCCAAATGCCTTTGCTATCATTTGCAAAAATTTGCCTGATTAACCCATGTTTTACTCCTGGTTTCATGCCAGATTCATCAAGTGCGAGGGCAGCGAAATGTCATGCGCCTATTGAGCACTTGAAAACCATGGCCCTTTCGTAAAACGGTCAACAATGGCAAACAACATATTTTCTCTCAACATCCCAGTGAGGCAAAAGAAATCACATGAACTCCGTCTGACCTGGTATAACTTATACCGGTTCCCGTCAGCACAATCAGAGATTTCAACCTTGATTTGCCGACTTCGCTCAGCACTGATGAAAACTTTAATAGATTTTTTGCCGCCTGATCAATCTGCCCGGTTCCCAATTTGATCTCAAATGCACAAAACTCCCCGCTGTATTTCTGCACAATAGCATCAACCTCCAAACCACTTGAATCATTGTAGTGATAAACCTTTGCATCGCTGGCTTGCGCATACACCCTGAGGTCATGAATTGCCAATGACTCAAATAAAAAACCTGTAAATTTTAAGTCACTCAAAATCGCCTCCTTGCTTATTCCCAAGGCTGCAACAGCCAGTGAAACATCTGAAAAATGACGCTTTGAAGATTTCCGCAAGGAGGCTGAAGAACGAATATGTGCGTTCCATGCCGGCTGGTCTTCCAAAATCATCAAGCGTTGAAGGGCCTCGAGATAATCATAAATGGTGGGACGGGAAACCTCCATATTCTCGTTCAATTTCATATCCGCTTCAAGTTTCATGATCTCAACGGCAGTGGACGTATTACGAGCCAGTGAGCGTAATAAACTTCGAACTTTTTCAGGCCTCCTTTTAACGTCAGAAACTCGACTCATGTCAATCTCTGCCAATAAATCAATGTAAGCACGATTGATCTCCATGGCCTGAGATAAATTCTTTTTCAATAATCCGGGAAACCCTCCTTTGATGAGTCGCTCTACAATAATCTCCAAATCAGTTGGAAAATCTTCCTCCACCTGAATTGTACCATTCAACAACTTCTCTAAACTGATTGCACCTGTAGAATAACCCATTTCCTGCCAACTCATGGTTCGCATATCCAAAATGGTAAACCTGCCTGCCCCGGAATGCATTTTTACGCTCTCCTGCGGAATGGAAGACCCGGTTAAAATAAACTGAGCAACCTCATCCCGCTTATCAACTTCATGTCTGACGTAGTTCCAGATCCCGGGAAACTCCTGCCATTCATCAACCAGACGAGGCACCGGGCCTGCCAATAATCGCTGCGGCGCAGTTTCCATAAACAAGGGCACCTGCTCATCCAAATCAAATGCGATGAAACTTGCAGCATGCTGCCTGGCTGATTGCGTTTTCCCGCAAGCCTTCATCCCACGTATCAACAAAGCTCCTGACGCATTCAGCTTTCGTATTAATTCCCTGTCTGAAATACGCGGAATATAGGACGATTTTTCCTCCAATTTCTACATTTTTATAAAACAAAAATAATAACGTTTTACATATTATAGCCTTTTTACTTTACATATTGTAGAATTTTTATTTTACATATTGTAGAAACATGGCCAAAATAAAGGCTTCGATAAGGCCCGCCTGACTGAGCTTCAATGAAAGAAATTCATGCAAACCGCTCCTACCTAAGCATTTTGCCTTGGCTATCGGTCAATAAGGCTTTACGAAATCTTGAACCCCGAACAAAAACTACAAAACACAAGGCAAATCTGAAGAGAGGGCTCAATCGTCTCTCGTAAAAACTTAATTAAACTCCTAGACATTTAATGACCGCGTCAGGACTAAAAATCGCTGAGTCAGAATTTTAACCTCCTTCAGGAGCAAAAAACCCTTCATTTGTAGCCAAACCTCTTTAGCTGAGTGTCAGAATCGCGCCAGTCCTTGCTCACTTTTACAAACAACTCCAGATAAACCTTGCGGTCGAGAAAGGCTTCAATGTCTTTACGCGCCTCGGTGCCGGTTTTCTTCAATGCCTGTCCGCGATGTCCTATCAATATGGCTTTCTGACTCTCGCGCACCACATGTATCTCGGCCCTGATGAGCAGCGGCTCCTGACTCTCCCTAAACTCGGTTACCACCACCTCTACACTGTAAGGAACTTCACGTGAATAGTTGATCAAAATCTTCTCACGGATGATTTCCGACACAAAAAATCGTTCGGAACGATCAGTGAGCTGGTCTTTGTCGTAATAGGGCGGTGCTTCAGGCAGGAGGCTGATGAGCTTGCGCTGAAGCAAATTAATACCCGATTCATGCAAGGCCGATACCGGAAGAATCTCAGCTCCGGGTAAAATACGGGCACACAATTCCACTGCCGCCTCCAGTTTTTGCTGATTGGCCAGATCTATCTTGTTCAGGGCAATTATAACAGGCTTGCCGGTAGATTTAAGTCGGGTCGCGAATTCTCCCTCACTCGCTTCATTGAGTTCGCTGATATCGATCAGCCAGATGAGCACATCGGCGTCGGTGAGGGCTTCATTCACCTGATGCAACATATTCTCCTGCAACTTGTAAGCCGGCTCAAGCACACCGGGAGTATCTGAAAAAACCAACTGATAGTCTTCTGCATTCACAATTCCCACTATGCGATGCCTTGTGGTCTGTGCCTTTGGGGTGATGATGGCAAGCTTCTCTCCTACCAATAAGTTCATCAGGGTGCTTTTGCCCGCATTGGGCTTACCCACAATATTTACAAATCCTGCTCGGTGTGTCATGAATCATTTTGTTATCAAAGAAACAAATATTATCTTTGTACTCACAAATCGCGGGGTGGAGCAGTTGGTAGCTCGTTGGGCTCATAACCCAAAGGCCGCAGGTTCGAGTCCTGCCCCCGCAACCAAAAAAGAAAAAACCCGCTTTCAGCGGGTTTTTTCTTTTTATGAATTTATCAATCATCTAATTTTCGGCGCTCTGTGCTGCTTCATGAGCTTAAGCGTCATGTAAATCCGGAATCCGGAATAAGCAAGTACAATCAGCGCAAAACCTATTCTGTTGTTTGGGATAAGGGTAATCAGAAAATCACTGAAAATCAGTAAAAATCCAAAGGCCACATAAAGGGTTATCATTACCCAGCCAAACCAAATCGCCACCGAACGCATTTTGTCCATAACGCTTACCGAAGCACAAATCTAACTGGAACGTTGAACTGCACCCTGCATGGTCTTCCGTTCTGCTTTCCGGGCGCCCAGCGTGGCATGGCGCTGATGACTCTGATAGCCTCGCGGTCAAGTGCCGCTCCTCCTTTTACGCCGCGCTGAACTTTTGCGTTTTCTACACTACCCTCTTTGTTCACTTCAAAATAAACAATAACAGTTCCCTGAATTCCTGCATCTCTTTCCATGGCCGGATACTGAACATTCTTTTGAATGTACTTCATCATGGCTTCTTCTCCACCGGGGAACTGAGGCATCTCTTCAACCGAGAT
>JBEGML010000239.1:0-3274 GCA_041183145.1 Bacteroidota bacterium
TACAACTCTATGGCCTCCGCAGTTTCTGCAAGAGTTCTCGAGATAAGAAAAGAAGTTATCAGAGAAAGTCTAAGTGACTTTGTGAATATTGAACATCGACTCGAGTTTGTTGCTAAGGTTCATGGTATTGAATTTATTAATGATTCAAAAGCTACCAATGTTAATAGTACCTGGTATGCATTAGAGAGCATGAATAATCCTGTAGTATGGATAGTAGGAGGACAGGACAAGGGGAATGACTACAATATGCTTGCAGAAATTGTGAAGGAGAAGGTTATAGCAATTGTTTGTCTTGGTAAGGACAATTCAAAAATCCTCAAATTTTTCAAGAATATGGTTCCTGTAATTGATGAATCATTTACCGCGGAGGAAGCAGTAAAAAAAGCATATCGATTTGCGCGTAAAGGTGATACGGTTTTGCTTTCCCCTGCTTGTGCAAGTTTTGATTTGTTTGAGAATTATGAAGACAGGGGTTATCAGTTTAAAAACGCTGTTAGGGCATTATAATTTTTTATGGAAGGTAAATCAGGAAAAATAGTCGACTCGCTGCCTAAGGTTAGTTCTGCTGATCGTCTTAAGCAAATTCGCAGACAGTTTGTTTCTGAGAGGATTGATGCCATGAAGCCTCATGAGCATGCTATGGAGCTGGTTTCTCAAATGGGTGGAGTGTCAATAATTAATAACAGCTCGTCGGTAGATATTGAAAGCACATGGTATGCAATGGATCAGATAGATGGAAAGATTATCTGGATTGCGGGTGGTGTTGACAGGGGTAACAATTATAATTTAATCAAGGAAATAGTTCACGATAAGGTAACTGCGATTATAGTATTGGGAAATCACAATATGGGTATTTTCAAATTTTTTAATCAAGCGGGTCCTTCTCTGATATTGAATGCGAGTACGATTGATGAGGCACTTGAGCATTCTGTGGTTATTGCAAAGAGAGGGGACACCATTCTTTTTTCTCCCGGCTGTCCGAGCTATGATTTGTATGAAAATTATGAGCAAAGGGGAAGTGATTTTAAAAGAGCTGTGGACAGGCTTATTCGATGAATTTACTTAATGGACATATTCGCGGAGACAAAGTGATTTGGGCAATTATTTTTGTGTTGTCTATTATTTCGCTTTTAGTTGTTTACAGTGCAACGGGAACTCTTGCTTATAAGTATCAGAAGGGTAATACTGAGTATTACATGATAAAACATGCCATGATATTGCTCTTCGGTATAGGGTTAATAATCATGGTTCATAAGGTAAAATATATTTGGTTTTCGAGATTATCTCAGATTGCTATTTTTCTTGCAGCCCCGCTATTGCTATTAACGCTAATGAAAGGGGCCAATCTTAATGAGGCCAGTCGTTGGCTGGCTGTGCCTGGTACCGGACTGACTTTCCAGACATCAGATTTTGCCAAGATTGCACTGATTGCCTATTTATCTCGCCTTCTATCTCAGAAACAAGATAAAATAAAGGATTTTAAGACAGGATTTATTCCTGTGATGATACCTGTTATTATAATTTGCGGGTTAATACTTCCTGCGAATTTTTCAACGGCAGCTGTTTTATTTGCTACCTCAGTGGTTCTAATGTTTATAGGTAGAGTAAATCTCAAGTATCTGTTATCTCTTATAGGTACAGGGATTGTATTTCTGGGATTGTTCATTTTAATAGTTGTTAATTCGTCTAATACGGGAAGGGTAGGTACGTGGAAGAAGAGAATAGAGAATTTCCTGTCCGGTGATAGTAAGGGTAATTATCAGGTTGAGCAGGCTAAAATTGCCATTGCAACCGGCGGAGTTATTGGCAAAGGGCCGGGTAAAAGTACGCAGCGTAATTTTTTGCCTCATCCATATTCGGATTTCATTTATGCAATTATCATAGAGGAATATGGTATGGTTGCAGGGGTAATCATTTTGTTTCTGTATCTGATACTATTGTTAAGGGGAATTAAGGCCTCAATCAGGTCAGAGAAGTTGTTTGGATCATTGCTCGCGTTTGGATGCTCATTTAGTTTGGTATTCCAGGCTATGATAAATATGGCTGTTGCTGTAAATCTTGGACCTGTTACCGGGCAGCCACTTCCTATGCTAAGTATGGGTGGCACGTCAATCTGGTTCACCTGTCTTTCAATTGGTTTGATATTGAGTGTTAGTGCAGGTGAGCAGCAGGAGGCAACAAAAGAAGTTACCGAGGAAAGTGCGGATGTATAGTGTCATGATCAGTGGTGGTGGTACCGGGGGGCATATATTCCCGGCCATTTCGATTGCGCAGGAGATTAAGGATCGTTATCCTGATTGTAAGATTCTATTTGTTGGTGCCAAGGGTAAGATGGAGATGCAGAAAGTTCCTCAGGCAGGTTTTTCAATAAAGGGTTTGCCGATAAGTGGGATACAACGTAAGCTATCATTTGCTAATTTTTTGCTTCCTTTTAAGCTATTCTATTCAGTTCTTTATTCAATTAATCTGATTTTGAAAAATAAACCTCAGGTAGTAATAGGTGTTGGTGGATTTGCCTCAGGTCCGTTATTGATTGCTGCAGTTTTATTGTTTCGAAAGGTTGTGATTCAGGAGCAGAATTCTTTTCCAGGCATTACCAATAGATTGGTATCGCGACGGGCGAGTCTTATATGTGTGGCTTATCATGGTATGGAAAAATTCTTCCCAATTTCAAAAATCAAAATAACAGGCAATCCGGTTAGAAAAATTTTTTTGGATTCGGCCAAAATTACCAATGCCTCAGCCAGGCATTTTTTTCATATTCCATCAGGAAGGAGGGTTTTGTTTGTTACAGGAGGTAGTTTAGGTGCAAAGTCAGTTAATGAGGCTATTTGTTCTTTATTGCCTCTGATCAAGGAGCAAGACATCCATTTAATCTGGCAAACAGGCAAGCCATTTTTTCAACAGGCCAAAGAAGAGGTTAATCAAGGATATAATGAATATGTTCATTTAACTGAATTTTTAACCGAGATGCACTATGCTTATGCAGCATCAGATCTTGTTGTCTCCAGAGCGGGTGCGGGTGCTATTTCTGAAATTGCCGTTGCTGGCTGCGCTTCGATTCTGGTTCCCTATCCATTTGCTGCCGAGGATCATCAGACTTTTAATGCAAGAGCATTGTCAGAAAAAGGTGCTGCTATTCTCATTTCTGACAGGAATGTAAAATCTGATTTAGCAAAAATTGTTACAGAAATAATAAATGATGACACTGCCAGAGCTAGAATGAAAACTTCATTAAAGTCATTTGCACTACCTCGTGCCACTACATTAATTG
>JBEGML010000240.1:0-3201 GCA_041183145.1 Bacteroidota bacterium
AAATGCCGGAAGAACTAACTATCAGTACCATCAGCAAAGAGCATGAAATCGTGTTGTTGCAACAGATGAAACTTATAAGACGCTTTGAGGAAAAGGCTGCTGAGATGTATAGCAAATCGAAAATCAGAGGATTTCTGCACCTCTGTATAGGTGAAGAAGCTGTACCGGTAGGGGTAATAAATTCATTGAGCCAACATGATTACATTTTGTGCACCTATCGCGAGCATGGACATGCACTTGCCAGAGGAATTTCCAGCGGAAAAGTGATGGCAGAAATGTTTGGAAAGATTCAAGGTTGCTGCAAAGGCAGAGGGGGATCAATGCACCTGTTTGATAAATCAAAGAACTTCTTTGGAGGGAATGCTATTGTTGGCGGACATTTACCAATGGCAGTGGGGATGGCTTTAGCACAGAAAAAACAAAAAGCAGATGCCATCACCTGCTGTTTTTTCGGGGAAGGAGCTGTTGCTGAGGGTGAATTCCATGAGGCCATGAACCTGGCAGCTCTATGGAAATTGCCGGTTCTCATGGTTTGTGAAAACAACCAATACGCAATGGGAACCGCTATTCAATTTACACATGCCTCAATAGATATTGCAGCTAAGGGTCGTGCGAACGGAATTGAGTCAATGGAGGTGGATGGAATGGACGTGAAAGTTGTTGAAAATGCTGCAAAATTTGGAATCGGTTATATCAGAACCCATAAGAAACCATTTTTTCTAATTTGTCAGACCTATCGCTTTCGTGCTCATTCTATGTTCGATGCTGAATTATACAGATCAAAAGCAGAAGTAGAGGAATGGAAAAGACGTGATCCGATTATTCTATTACAAAATGAACTTCTTTTAAAAAACCAAATTACCGTATCGGATATTAAAATGATGGATCAGGAAATAGAAGCAGAAATTAATGCTGCTGTTGATTTTGCAGAGGCAGGAACATATGAGAGTACTACAGATCTTTCTAAATATACATATTCGGAAATATGATGGATACGTTAAAAATAAACTATCGGGAAGCCCTCAGGCAGGCTTTGAGGGAATCGCTGTTAAATGATGAAAATGTATTTCTTATGGGCGAGGATGTTGGCCGTTATGGAGGCGCTTTTGCTGTAAGCAAGGGATTGCTTCAAGAATTCGGGGAAGATAGAATTATGGATGTTCCACTATCGGAATCAGGATTTGTAGGAGCAGGCATCGGAGCAGCGATGGCAGGAATGAAACCAATTGTAGAATTGATGACTGTAAATTTTAGTCTTCTTGCCATGGATCAGATTGTTAACAATGCCGCCACATTATTGCATATGTCGGGCGGGCAGATCCACGTTCCGATTGTTATTCGGATAGGCTGCGGAAAGGGAAAACAACTGGCTGCTCAACATTCACACAGCTGGGAACCCATTTTCGCTCACATCCCGGGATTGATAGTAGTTTCGGCAGGCACACATGAGGATGCAAGAATGATGCTTTCGGCAGCCTTAAAAAGTAAAGATCCTGTTATTCTGTTTGAGTACACAAGTCTTTTAAATACTGAAGGTGAGCTGGAAAAAAATTTACGGGAATGTGAATTAAATAAATCCATCATCAGAAAATCAGGCAAGCACATTTCGCTTATAACCTACGGAGCTTGCGTTGGTAAAGCATTGAATGCTGCGGCTACTTTAGAACTTTCAGGAATTGAGGCGGAAGTTATTGATTTACGTGTCCTCAGGCCGCTCGACGAAGCTACATTCCTTGCATCAGTGACAAAAACTCACAAGGCGCTGATTATAGAAGATGCATGGCAATCTGTAAGTATTTCATCAGAAGTCTCTGCACGAATCATGGAGAAGGCCTTTTATGAATTAGACGCTCCTGTTGAGAGAATTTGCGGATCAGAAGTACCTATCCCCTATCCTGCACATTTGGAACAGGCCGCGCTTCCGAGTGAAGAAATGATAGTTCAAAAAGTAAAAAAAATACTAAAACATGATTGAATTCAGAATGCCTTCATTAGGTGCTGATATGGAAGACGGAACTTTAACAGCATGGAGGCTTAAACCGGGCGATAAGGTAAAGCGTGGCGATATCATTGCAGATGTTGAAACCCAGAAAGGGCTGATTGAGATAGAAATTTTTGATGAAGGAACCTTAGAAAAATTGCTTATCAAGGAAGGAGAAAAAGTAAAAGTTGGCACTGTGATTGCCATCCTAAATCAGATAAACGGGGAGGAAAAGCAGAAAACTGAAGAGCCCAAAAAATCGGGCAATTCCACCAAATCTTCTCCGCTGGCCAGAAGGATGGCCGAAGAAAATAAAATTGATATTTCTACTATTAAAGGCTCAGGTGAGGGTGGAGTGATAATGAAAGAAGATGTAGAAAAATTTATCGAAAAGAAAAACCTGGCAAAGAGCGAAAAGTTAGGAGAGAATATGCGCTTAGCCGTGGCTGCTGCCATGACTAAGTCTAATCGCGAAATTCCACATTATTATCTGGAAATAAGTATCAATTTGAATCGGGCCATCAGCTGGCTTGAGGAATATAATAAAAATAAAGCGCTTGAGAATCGGGTGTTAATGATTGCATTGTTGTTGAAAGCAGTGGCAAGATCTTTGAGGCAGTTTCCGGATTTGAATGCCGTATGGGAGAATGGTGTGGTAAGAAAAAATCAGGTTCATGTTGGTTTGGCCGTGTCTCTTCATGAAGGCGGACTAATTGTTCCTGCAATTCACGAAACAGATAAAAAATCCATCGATGAAATTATGGAGACCTTGAATGATGTGATACCGAGGGCACGATTAAAAAAATTAAAAAGTTCGGAACTAAGCGACTCCACCTTTACGGTCACAAGTCTTGGTGACGGAGGCGCAGAGAAGGTCTTTGGCATCATTTATCCTCCGCAAGTTGCTTTGGTTGGATTTGGCTCAATCAGCCAACAGGCCCGGGTATCAAATGGCAAAATAGAAATATGTCCTGTTATTACAGCGGTATTAGCCGGAGATCATCGTGTAACAGATGGTCACACCGGGAGCAGATTCCTAAGCTGCCTTAAAGGACATCTTGAAAATCCGGAAGAAATATGAACGATAATGATATCTTAAAAAATGTACTTCTGCTTTTAAAAAAAATTGCACCGGAAAGCGAACCTGAAAAATTAAAACCTGAGGAATCCATTAAGACAGTGCTTGATTTGGACTCATTCGACTATCTGCAGTTCATTGT
>JBEGML010000241.1:0-7311 GCA_041183145.1 Bacteroidota bacterium
TCCAGTAAAATCGATGTGATAAGACCTTTACTCGACAAAGTAGATCATCTGATTATTGGCGGGGGAATGATGTTCACTTTTGCCAAAGCTCTGGGCTCGAAAACGGGAAAATCTTTGGTTGAAGAGGATAAATTAGAACTGGCCTTAGATATTTTAGAGCTTGCTCGCAGTAAGGGTGTAAAGGTTCATCTTCCAGTTGATACTGTTGCGGCAGATTCTTTCAGCAATGATGCTAAAACCCAGTTGGTCTCTGTTAAGATTATCCCTGAAGGCTGGATGGGTCTTGATATTGGTCCTGACACTATTGCTGACTTTTGCGCTGTAATCAGAGATTCAAAAACTATTCTCTGGAATGGACCAATGGGTGTTTTCGAAATGGAGCATTTTGCTGCAGGGACAAGGACGCTGGGTGAAAGAATTGCCGAGGCAAGTGAAGCCGGAGCCTTTTCTCTGGTTGGAGGAGGTGATTCTGTTGCTGCCGTAAATCAATTTCATCTTGCAGACAGAGTAAGTTATGTTTCAACAGGAGGAGGTGCCTTACTCGAATATATCGAGGCCGGTACATTGCCCGGGGTTGAAGCTGTAAGGGCAAATGCATCTGTTTAAATGGATCCTGATTTTGAAAGACAATGGAATGAGGTCATTGAAGAGGTCTCCCATTCATTCGGTGAAAAACTTGATCTTGAATCTGTCCTTTTCCTAATAGGAGTGCAGGAATTGGGACAGCCATCCAGAAAATTCAGCAAAGATCAGAAGGTTGATCTTATGCATATAGCAATTTGCAGGCTTCTTGAACCTTTTGGCTATTATACCTACGAAGGAAACGATCCTGATGGTTGGCCTCATTACAAGGCTACGGATATGTTACCATCGTTGAACCCCGGTCAGCAGCATCAGTTAATGAAGCGTGCAGTAGTAGAGTATTTCAGGCCTGAAAAACCCCTCAGCGGAGATAAAGCTTGATGGTCTTTTCGGCAGTTTCACCGGGAATAACGTGAACGTTTTCTTTATCTGCTGTAAATGATCCTTTGGTTACCTCAACCTGAAGAATGGCCTCTAAATCAAATTCAAAGTAGGCGTTTCCGCTAAGGTCAGTTATCTCTGAGGCTTTCACATCACCAGGGCGTGGATTATTGTCCGAATTCATTTCTACGGAGCATCCCTGAATCGGCGCATTTAGAGAGTCAACCACTGTGATGACGGCTTTGGCAGGTTCTTTCTCATCCTTGCACCCCATGAAAGTGGAAATTGTAAGAAGAAAAATAAGCGCCAAATATGATAAGCTAGCAAAAAATTTGGAATTTCGCATTGGTGTTGTCATGTGTCCGGAGTGCTAATTACTTTCTATGTGACTCGCTAAGGTAAGAATTGTTCATTAAAAAATGAGAATCGTGCGAAAACAACTAAATCTAATCCTGCTCTTTACGCTTGTCGTATCTGCAAATAATTTTTCAGCGGCATCCCCCTCCGTTCCGGATACCTTGGTTTTGATTGAAACTTCCCTTGGTAACATCAAACTAAAACTTCATAAGGAAACTCCTCTTCACAGAAAAAATTTCCTCAAACTGGTATCTTCAGGTTTTTATGATTCCCTTCTTTTTCATAGGGTCATTTCAGGTTTCATGATTCAAGGTGGCGATCCTCAAAGTAAGAAAGCTGCTGCCGGAGTGCCTTTAGGAAATGGTGATGCTGGCTACACGATTCCTGCGGAATTCCGCGACAGTTTAATTCATCAGCGTGGTGCCCTTGCGGCAGCCAGACAGGGCGACGACGTGAATCCTTCAAAAGCATCCTCTGGTTGTCAGTTCTACATCGTTCAGGGTAAAAGTTATACTCTGCAGGATCTTTCTTCCATGGAAAACAGAATGAATCAAAATGCCAGGCAAGGTGTTTTTGTTTCTTTTATTTCCAAGCCTGAAAATCAAGGTTTGCGCAATAGATTCATCAATGCACAGCAAAGTGCAAACCGCGATTCAATGCAGGTGCTTATGAAAATTATTGAGCCGCTTATGGCACCTGAAATTTCTTCTTTGAAACCCTATAAATTTTCTTCTACACAAGTAAAAGCATACACAACAAACGGTGGTTCGCCACATCTTGACGGAGGATATACGGTATTTGGCCAGGTAATTGAAGGTATGGAGGTGGTTGATAAAATTTCTCAGGTTGAGAAGGATGCATCTGACAGACCCAGTCAGGACATTCGTTTTAGAGCGAGACTACTAGTAGAAAAATGACAAAATCATGAAAGAAAAGATCAAAGTTTGGATGGATGAGTACGCGTCTTGGAAAGCTAACGATGCAGCTGATGCCGAGGCGTTCAGAATTAAGTTTCTTGCCCGAAAGGGAATACTCTCTGAGTTGTTCGATGAGTTTAAACATGTTCCGGTTGATCAGAAGAAAGAGTTGGGAATGCTCCTCAATGAGTTTAAAATCTTCTTGAACCAAAAATTATCTGATTCTCAACAATCAGACGGCTCATCTGAAAAGAGGAAGTTTGAAGATTTTTCGAGGCCAGGTCTCCCATTTCAGGCAGGTGCTATTCATCCACTTAGTTTTGTCAATCGAAGAATCACGGAAATTTTCGCAAACATTGGTTACAAGGTGGCCGAAGGACCTGAAATTGAAGATGACTGGCACAACTTTTCTGCCCTTAATTTTCCTCCTGAACATCCTGCCCGTGATATGCAGGATACTTTTTTTATCAACAAGGACTTTGCTTTGAGGACTCATACATCTTCTGTGCAGGTTAGAGTGATGGAAAACGAGAAGCCTCCCATTAGAAAGCTTATGCCCGGCAGAGTTTTCAGGAATGAGGCAATTTCGGCACGTGCACATTGCCAGTTTCATCAAGTGGAAGGGCTTTACATTGATAAGGGAGTGACATTTTCTGAACTCAAGCAGACCTTACTATATTTCTCCCGTGAACTTTTCGGGGCCCAAACAGCCATCAGACTTAGGCCGTCTTATTTTCCTTTCACAGAGCCCAGTGCCGAGATGGATGTGAGTTGCCCTTTTTGCAGCAGTGGTTGTTCTATTTGCAAGCACACGGGCTGGGTTGAAATTCTTGGCTGTGGCATGGTGGATCCGCAGGTTTTGACTAATTGTAATATCGATCCTGAGCAATATTCAGGTTTTGCTTTTGGACTCGGTATAGAGAGAATCACCATGATGCTTTATGGGGTTAATGACCTGAGATTGTTTTTTGAAAATGATCTTCGGTTTCTTTCTCAATTTAAAAGCTTGCAGTGACAGACAGATTGAGTCATCTGCGTCTGATGGCCGCTGAAAACCCGGGAGATCCTTTTTTCCATTATGCTCAGGCCATGGAGTATTTGGCACAGGGCTCTGTATCTGAGGCTATTTTATGTCTTAAGTCAACAATTGATATTTTCCCTGACTATCTCCCGTCATTTCACCTCATTTCCCGCTGTCTCATTGAACAGGATCACCTTAAATCTGCTGAAATTTATCTTCATCGCGGAATTGAACTTGCTGCTCAACAGAGAAACAATAAAGCGCATGCTGAAATGCGTGCGCTTTTGGGAGAAATAGATAATTTCTAGATGTACGGGGTATAAACTAAAAAGCCCCTCATCCAATGGAAGAGGGGATAGAAACTAATAATCCCGAAATTACTTCTTGCGGGAATCGTTGATTTTCTTTACGCCGTAACCAGCGCAAGCTGCAAGTACCAGTGTCAAACCACCATCAACAGGCAGGGCAGTTGGAGGAGGTGGAGGAACTGCAAACAAAACTGTAGCTGTAAGGCAGAAAACTCCTGTTAAAAGGATTGCGGCAGAGAATTTATTTTTCATATGCTTGATTGTTTAAATTCGACTCAGAGACACAAACATAACATAGATTTTTGTTATTCACAAGGCCTCGTTCGTTATTTTCTCGAATTATGTATAAACTTCTCATTTTCAGTTAATAAAAAAGGGGGAAGTTTTGTTCCCCCTTTTTTATTTGATGTCGTTTCAGGCTAAGGTGCGATAAATTTTATTGTTTGCACGCCCTTTCCATCGCTGGCTCTGATTAGATAAATTCCTTGATTCAGGTTGGGAAGTGTTACTGCTGTCTGTCCATTTCTGTGCGATAGTGAAGTATGATATACATTTCGGCCGCAAGCATCGAAGATATCCATGGCAATTCCTGCGCTCAGGGTATTTTCACCATCAATAAATATGTGACCATTAATGTTTCTGATATTCCAGGATTTAAGGTTCATGGAATTTATTCCGAGTAAATCCCCAACTTCAATAATCATGCTGCTTACCTTCTGGCACTGGCCGTTGCTTGCTGTAGCAACAACTTCGTAATTGCCACTGTTTGAATATTGATGACTCACAGATAATCCACTGGCAGGAGTTCCATCTCCGAAGTCCCATTCTACAGATGTTATCCCGGGCTGATTTGCCTCAAATGCTATGCTTTCTCCGGCAAGCGGTGAGCTATTTGTAACAGAAGGAGTAAACTCGAACAACTGGCTTGCTATGATGTTGAAATAATCCTCAGTATGGTAACCATCGGGAAAACTCAGGTTCAGGCGGTAATTTCCTGATGGGAGACCGGAAATATTCCAAATGCCATTGAATGTCGAGTTTGTATGAAGAAGCTGAGAATTCTGATCCTCAACGCTGAGGCAGAGTCCGTTCTGTGCCGGGCCGCTTATCACAATTTCTGATGGATTTTCTGAACATGGATCTTGTATGATTTGAATTTCAAGTGCCGGAACAAAGCGGATGAAGAATCGTCCGTGATGTTCACCGGCTGTCAGACTGATATTCACCTGATTTTGCAGTCGAAGATTGATGATCTGGCCGCTCTGGCTATCTTCAAAATATATCCCGGCAGTAGGATTGAAAGAACTAAAATCAGTTGCTGAAAACTGGAAATTTCCAGCTGTCGATGTTTTTACGCCCAAGGGAATTGTGATTTCCTGGCTGAACGCTCCCATCACATTAATGGCTGTTTTAACTCCGTCAACCAAGCTATAGACCGAGGGAACCCCTTCCATGTCTGCCACCATTTTAACAGCATCGTTATCTGCATTAAAATTGTGGGAGGCAGAAGGATCGAAATAGACTACCATTTCATCACGGTATCCGTTGCCTTGTATTTCCATTCTGAGCAGGTCTGCAGGATTTTGCCAGCCATCAAAGAAGGTTGGTGCCAAATCCAGGGTACGGTCTGTGTTGATGGCCTGTATCGTACCCGTTGTATTTGCTGTGATGAAAAATCCCTGAGAGGAAGAAATAATATTTCCCAGTCCATTGGTGCCGGTCACTCCATTATAGGTTCCATAGGTTCCTGAGTACCCTCCTGAACTGATAAACGCAGAGTAGCTTGCGGCAAGATTTGCATTGTGAGAGCGAAATGCATTCCATGAAATTGGCGAGGGATATGGGTTGCCCACCAGATTGAACCCACTGGAAGATGAGTTAGTCACGCTGTAATTAATAGGTCCGTTATTCACTGTCCCGAATACGTCAACCATTACATTGGCTGGAACAATACAAGCAAACCCTTTCAAAGGTGTAATAGCATCGCTTGCTGAGGTGGCTCCAACCCAACCATAAGACGGATTAGGGTTGGGATCTGCTTCATTATATTCCCAAACGGTCGGCCATAGATTCCCCGGAACAGAGGCGATGGTTGGATCATAGATGTAACCATCAGTTGAAGGATTTATCGGGAAATCATCCGCCCATCCGTTTGTGGTGCTGCCAACAAATGAATTTTGAACCGGGCTTGAGAGATATCGATAGCCTCCAGCTCCTGTAATTCTTCTTTGAACCAAAACATTTCCTGCAATATTTCCTGCACCGGAGCCGTCAATAAGTCCAGTCGCATTTCCTGAAGATACCAGGGTAATCAGATTGTTTGAATTCAGTGTTCCATTAATCACTTTGAGTATTTTACTGATGTTAAGTCTGCCTCCGGCGTTTAGGTTGAAGGCGCAGCCTGCTGCTGTCGTAATATCAAGGTCTATGCTGCCTGCATTCAGAATGCCGGTTGAGTTTATCGTATAGGAGCAAGCCCTTGTTGGGTTGTTGGTCAGGGCAAATACCTTGTTGGTTACATTCAATGTTCCGTTTATAGTAAAAGATCCCCCTCTGTCTCCCGTTGAAGCACCGTTGGTTCCGTCAATTGAAATATCGCCCAGCAGGTCTGTAATATTAACTGTTCTTCCGGCTGCGATGGTTACATTGAAGGTGGTATTGTCGGCATTGTTGTAAATTGCTGCTCCGTTAAACCGCACGTTGGCATTCATATTCAAAGTGAAGGTTGTGGTCACATTGGTATTTGCGCTCTTCCTAAACCTACCGGCATTGCAAATACCTGTTCCGCTTAAGCTACTTGTGATTGCTTCAATGTTGAATCCGACCGCATCAAATGTACTTCCGTTTCCTATTGAGCCATTGCAAATAATATTGCCGAATACATTAAAATAGGCCATGTTGGTTGGATTATTATCGTTTCTCCAGAGCTGCCCTCCGGCATCAATAATGATGTCTAGGCAGGGTATCCCTGAAGTGACGATTTGAACCTGGGTGCCATTTTGAATTCTAAGGGTCTTGTTGTTGGCAAAGCCTCCCAATGCAGTAGCGGTTTGTCCGGTTCCTGTTGGAGTTAAGGCCCAGATGGCTCCGGTGCTGGCATTGCCTGAGGCAACCGAATAAAAGACCACATTTTGTGGCAGACCAGTAATTTGAATTCCGCTTGACCATAAGCTCCCTACTCTTGTAAATACTTTGAAGAAATAGGTTGTTCCAACAGTTAGTCCGGTTATGGTTTGCGGCGAAGTACTGCCCTGGTATACTACTCTTCCTCCTCCGGGGAAGGCTGGCGCACTTGCATAATTCAGGTTGTTGGTATAGGTATTAACCAAAGGTGAAGTTGTTATGCTTGAGGTATGCGCTACTATCAAAATATCGTTCAGGCAGCTCGGGTTTGTCCATGAGAGCGTTATCTGCGGTGTTCCGCTTGAGGCGCTTAGTCCGATTACATTTTGCGGCAAACCTGCACTAATTGTTTTTGTTGCACCGGTAGCGGGAGTTCCGGTTTTGTTAGACATCGAATAGGTGATGCTTGTAAGTGGGGTGGAGGTGATGTTGATGCTGTTTGCTACGGTGGCACATCCACTTACATCCGTTGTAATGAATAAGTATCTTGTTCCAATTGGAACCAGTTGTCCCAGTCCTGAAAAGTTCAATATTTGACCGGGGCCTGAGCTTGTGGTAATAGTCGCCAATGTTGGATCTCCGGCATCTAATATGGCATCAGCGCTAAAGCGCAACTTAAAGT
>JBEGML010000242.1:0-3409 GCA_041183145.1 Bacteroidota bacterium
GAACCGCCCGCTGAGCAATGTGATATTCGGTGCATTTGGCGGCTCTCAGACTGCATCCGGAGATTCTGCAGATGTGAAGGGAAGTATAAAGGATATTAATGTGAGTGATGTGGCTGTGCTGATGAACTATTCCAAAAAAGTGGTGATTGTTCCCGGTTACGGTCTTGCAGTAGCTCAGGCCCAACATGTCATACACGAACTTGAAATGCTGCTTGAGGAAAGGGGAGTGGAGGTAAAATATGCCATACATCCGGTTGCAGGTCGTATGCCCGGACATATGAACGTGTTGCTTGCTGAAAGCAATGTGTCTTATGATAAACTTGTGGAGATGGAAGATATTAACCCTGAGTTTGATCAGACTGATGTTGTTCTGGTGGTCGGTGCAAACGATGTAGTCAATCCGGCCGCTAAATCTGATCCTTCTTCTCCAATCTATGGCATGCCTATTCTTGAAGTAGATCGTGCCAAAAATATCATTGTAAACAAACGTTCTATGAGTGCGGGCTATGCCGGTATCGATAATCTGCTTTTTTATGATCCCAAGACGAGTATGTTTTTCGGTGATGCCAAAAAAGCACTTACCGAGCTTGTAGCGGAGCTGAAAAGTCTTTCCTGATTTTTCCCTCCATAAAGTATTAAGCTTCCGATAATAAAAACGCCTGACCATTTTTGGCCAGGCGTTTTTGTTCCAACATCCGCATGTATTACCTGCCCGATTTTACAAGGGGTTTTCTAAAGGTTTTGCCTTTGGTTTCAGCTTCAATGAAATACAATCCATTGCTGAGAGAAGAAATATCTATGCTCTTTGATCTGGTGGTAACCATTACCGTCTGCCCTGAAACATTTACTATTCTTAAATGGTCGGCGAATGCATTCAGAAAAATTCTGTCATGAGCCGGATTTGGATAAAATTCTGTTGCGGTAGTCTCCTGCTCTTCCATACCAACCAGGATGGGAACGAAAACAGAGTCTGTTAATGTGCAGCCATTGGCATCGGTAATCAGCAGTGTGTACCATCCTGTGCTGAGGTAAACCGCTGTAGAGTCTGATTGCTGGTTAGGATCACTCCATAAAAAAGTGTAAGGCTGAATGCCGCCATTAACATGTGCAATGGCAATTCCTGATAAGGAACCCGGACTTTGTTCTGGTGTTATGGAATAAGTTACTGAAATTGCTGCAGGGCTGCTAATCACTATTCCTGAGGTATCTGCCATGCAACCGAATGAGTCTGTTACACTGATGTTATAACTGCCTGCCTGCAGGCTATCGATTAATAGGCCGGCGTTTAAACCGTTCATTGAAATGGCGTATGGACTGGTGCCGCCAAGAATACCGAGGGAGATACTTCCTGCGGAAGTACTGTGGCAGAGTGAATTTTGTGATACAGCGTTCAAAACAAGAAGGTCGGGTTGAGTGAGATTGATCTCAACTGAATCAAGGCAGCCTCTTATATCCTGAACAATTGCTGAATAGTTGCCTGCCGGAAGGTTTGTGATGCTGTCGGACTGTTGCCCGTTGTTCCAGGTAACCACATACGGAGCGTAGTTTTGATTTCCCAGAATACTGATAACACCATTTGAATCACCAAAGCAGGTAATAGGTTGAATATTTATGAAGTCTACAACCGGAGCTGCATCAGGAACCAGAACAGAATCAGTTACCACGCAGCCTCCGGGATGATTAATGGTAACATAATTCCATCCTTCAGGGAGCTGACTGTTGTTCATGGTAGTGACACCATTGCTCCAGGAGAAGGTACAGGTATTGAACATGCAAACGCAACCAGTGGAGTTCAGGGAGGCGATACCATTTGTACCACCGGGGCAGCTTGGTGGACTTATTCCCCCGAAAGAGATTGTGTAGGGTTCAGGCAGGTTGTAGCTTATGTCTTCGTAGCAATTCTGGGCGTTTGTGATTCGCACGGTGTAATTTCCTGCAGGGATTCCTGTGAGGGCTGTATCGACTGAACCATTGCTCCATACAAAAGTGTAAGGAGCAGCAAAGGAGGGAACCACAGGTGAAATTGAACCATCGCTTAGTCCGTTACAGCTGGGAGGTAGAATCAATGCGCTGTTGGTGATGCTTCCTGAACCACAATTTGATGGCCTGAAGTTATAGGCGCCGTTGTAATTATTGCCCATGTAACTTGCCCAGGCAATTCCGCTGTTGGGTGTTGCAAATCCGAGGTTGAGCGCGTTTACATTGACTCCTTTGGTACCTGAAGGATTCAGGCTATCACGTTTGGTGATATTTACGAGTTCGAGAAGATTATCTCCATCGAGATCTGTGATCAGTGGTGTAGATGCCAGATTTACACCTGAAACGGAGAGTATGGGCTGAGAAATTTGCTGCAGGGCGAAATCCAGAACATAGATTTTGTTTCTGAAAATTCCATTGTTGTTTTCACTCACGGTAATCAGAACTTCGTCTCTGCCATTGTTGTCAAAGTCGCAGGCATTGGCTGAGGCAAAATGCAGGGTTCCGATACTGTCGGTGAAAACGGGTAGGCCTGTTGCTCCATCGAGCATCACCTGATAAAAGTCTGTGAAAGAGGGTACTGTTCCTTTATAGAGTATGGCAAAGGCATCGGGTTCTGTATTTCCGGTAAAATTTCCAATGACAATTGCGCTGCTGGATTCTGTGTTGGGTTTTGTGTAGGTCCATTGCGGACTTAGGCTGCTGCCTTTGATGCAATAGATGGTTCCGCCATAACTTTGGATGTATACTTTTTTCATGCCATTTGAATCATCACAATAGGAGGCGGGAGCAATGAAGCCCTGATCAGGGTCAGAGGCCAGTACGACGCTTCCGGCAAGTGTTCCTGCTGATAGCTGGGAAAGTGGGCAGGCGTAAAAATGGCCACCTAAAGTTTCACCTCCCGTGCCGTAGAGAATCCATAGTATGCCATCGTTTTGCAGGTCGAGCACAACCGGTGAGCAATATATTTCAGCACTATCCGGCACAGTGGCTTCGGAGATGATGCTGCCATTTAGGGTATTGATGATAAGTAATTTGCCGGCGGGTCTGAGGGTATCCCACACGGGTGCGCTGTGGTCTCCGCCGTTTGCGACAAGAAGATCAGGAACGCCGTCGTTGTTTTGGTCAGGGATGAATTGGGGATTGTAAAAGTTATACCAGCCGCTGTCTGCGGGGTTTACCTGATAGGGGAAAAAATCCCAGATGACCTGTCCGCTGCTTCCGTCAAGAGCCAGAAGTTGAGCCTGCCTGCCTGTAATAAAAACATCCGGCACATTGTCACCGTTAATTTCACGAAAGATGGCACTGCCGAATACTTCATTTCTTGCTGATGTTCTCCAAAGTATTTGTCCGTTGCTGCCGTTGATGGCAATGATGCCATTCTGACTGCTTTGTCCGTCGGCAGCGCCGCCGAATACGATGTCTTTTATAC
>JBEGML010000243.1:0-6453 GCA_041183145.1 Bacteroidota bacterium
CAAAAGGAAAAAGCCCCATTTTTTCTAAAACAGGGGCCAACACTTTTTCCTTCTCATGCATAGTGGCAATGACCACTTTTCTGCCGCTGAGACCTGGAATCATGATTAAAAACTGGCTATCTTCTCACTTTGGTATTGACCACTTTTGAGCTTATGTACAATTTTAGAAAATGAATCTATGGTGTACTTAACGTCCTCCAGCGTGTGCACCGCGGTTGGAATCAGTCGTAGGATGATCATTCCTTTGGGAACCACGGGATAAACAACCATAGAACAGAAAACATCAAAATTCTCTCTGAGATCAAGAATCAAATTTGTGGCTTCAGGAATGGAACCGTTAAGGTAAACAGGGGTAACGGGGCTCTGTGTATTGCCAATGTCGAAACCCGCTTCCGTGAGTCCGTTCTGCAGTGCCCTCGTAATTTCCCACAATTTCTCGCGGTATTCAGGGTGCTCGCGCATCAGCTGAAGGCGTTTCAGGGCGCCTACCACGAGAGGCATGGGGAGAGATTTGGCAAAAATCTGGGAGCGCATGTTGTAGCGCATGTATTCTATCACCTGCTCCTCACTTGAGATGTAGCCGCCAATGAGTGCGAAGGATTTGGCAAAAGTTCCAAAATAGATGTCAATACCATCCTGGCAACCTTGTTCTTGACCTGTTCCACCTCCTGTTGCTCCAAGAACCCCACATCCATGTGCATCATCGACAAAAAGACGGAATTTGAATTTTTTCTTTAGCTCAACTATTTCCCTGAGTTTTCCCTGATCTCCGCGCATACCAAAAACGCCTTCTGTAATCAGCAGAATTCCACCACCGGTTTCTTCAGCGAGCTTTGTGGCACGTTCCAGCTGCTTTTCGCAATCATCAATATCGTTGTGCTTGAAAACATAGCGTTTCCCCATGTGAAGGCGAACTCCATCAAGAATACAGGCATGTGATTCGGCATCATACACAATCACATCTCGTCGGTCAACCAAACAATCGATAGCAGATACCATGGCCTGGTATCCGAAATTGCAGAGTATGGTATCTTCTTTATGCACGAAAGCGCTCAGCTCAGCCTCAAGTTGTTCATGGAAATTACTGTTCCCCGACATCATGCGGGCACCCATGGGCGCTGCGAAACCGAATTGCGCCGCAGCCTCTGCATCAGTCTTCCTAACCTCGGGGTGGTTGGCAAGTCCCAGATAATTGTTGAGACTCCAATTCAGGCGTTTTCTGCCTCTGAAAGTCATATGTGGACCGATATCTCCTTCCAGTTTGGGAAAGGTAAAATAACCGTGTGATTCCTTGGCATGCTGTCCAAGTGGCCCCCTGTTTCGGGCAATTTTTTCGAAAATATCCTGAATCATAAGCGTTGCTGTGTCGGCAAATTTAGGCTTTTGAACCTGAAAATGACCTCAAAATCTGCCTATTTGTTCAATTGTAAATTAGGATTTTTTTACAACCTTTCATCAAGCAGAAAAAATTACATTTGTGGGCTTAAAAAAACAGCTTGCACAGACTATGTTCCTGCGATTTTCGATGACCCTCATGGCCGGATGCTCACTCATCTTCGGCTCTTCAACCGCCCAAAACTCCATAGGTGGTGACCCAGAACTTCTCAACATTGCCGGTAAACCGATTACAAAATCAGAGTTTATGACGGTATACATGAAGAACAATACAAAGGCTCAGGCCACCGACCCAAAATCGGTAGAAGACTACATGGAGTTGTTTATCAATTTTAAACTTAAGGTAAAGGCAGCCGAAGATCTTGGTATGGACACCATCAGCACTTTTAAAAATGAGCTCGAAGGTTACCGTAAGCAGCTTGCACAGCCTTATCTCGTAGACAACGAGGTCACCGATCAGTTGCTCAAAGAGGCATATGAACGAATGAAAACAGATATTCATGCCAGCCATATTCTTATCAAATGTGAGCCTAACGCATTGCCTAAAGATTCTCTTGCGGCCTACAACAAAGCCATAGATGCCAGAAAGCGTTTGCTGAAAGGTGAACCTTTTGCAAAGGTTGCGAAAGCCATCTCCGATGATCCTTCAGCCAAGGAGAACGGTGGTGATCTGGGATTCTTTTCCAGTCTTCAGATGGTTTATCCATTTGAGTCTGCAGCATACAACACTGAACAGGGAAAAATATCGATGCCCGTGCGCACCAGATTTGGTTATCATGTTATTCAGGTTCTTGAGAAACGCAAGAATCCGGGCACTATGGTAGCGGCGCATATTATGGTGAAGTGCGCACAAGGCGCTTCTTCAGAAGATTCACTGAAGTCTCGTAAAAAAATTGATGAAATCATGGGTAAGCTTAAGGCAGGGGAAAAGTTTGCCGAACTTGCACGTCAATTCTCTGATGACAAGGGCTCTGCCAAACGTGGAGGTGAACTTCCTGCATTCGGAACCGGCCGTATGGTGCCTGAGTTTGAGAAAGCGGCCTTTGCTCTGCCTGCAGACAGTGCTGTCTCTGAAATTATCAAAACCCAATATGGCTGGCACATCATCAAGAGAATTTCACGCAAAGAACTCGCTGCTTATGATGAGATGAAAGCCGAGATAAAGTCAAAAGTTACCAAAGATTCAAGGTCTCAAAAATCAAAAGACTCAAAACTCGCCGCAATCAAGAAAGATTATGGCTTCAAAGAGACTCTGCCAGCCAGAGATGAGATTACAGCGCTTGTTGATACCACATTTTTCGAAGGCAAATGGCAATCTGAGAAGGCTCGTGCGCTTAAAAAGAATCTTTTCAGCATTGGAGAAAAAAATTACACCCAGAGTGACTTTGTTAAATTTTTGGAAACCAGACAAACCAAGAGACCTAAAATCGACATCACCCAATTGGTCAGGGATCAGTACAGCATATTTTTAAACGAGTCTTTGCTCTCTTATGAAGAGTCAAAACTGGCTTCAAAATACCCTGATTACAAAGCCCTTCTTCAGGAGTACCGTGATGGAATTCTGCTATTCGATCTTACTGACAAGAATGTTTGGTCAAAAGCCGTAAAAGATACAGTGGGTCTCAAGGCATTTTACGAGGCCAACAAAAATAAATATATGTGGGATTCCCGCGTTCAGGCCAGTATTTACAAATGTTCTGATGAGAAAGTGGCAGCTGATGTGAGGAAGAAACTCAGCGACAAGAAAAAGAGCCTCACAGATGAAGAACTTCGCAAGGAGATAAACAAAGACTCTCAGTTAGCCCTCGAGATCGAATCAGGAAAATTCCTGAAAGGTGAAAATGAATGGGTTGATAAAAACGGATGGAAGCCGGGAATAGGCTCTAACCTTCAGAAAGAAAAGCAGATTATCATTGTTAAAGTAGACAAGGTAATCAACCCTGAGCCCAAGTCTCTGCAGGAGGCCAAGGGAGCCATCACCGCCGACTATCAGTCACAGCTGGAAAAGGATTGGATTTCAGAACTCAGAACCCGCTACCCGGTGGTAGTGAACAGAGAATTGCTTAAATCCATCAAATAATTCATTGGTGATTTGAAGTTTTCAATCGTCTGGCTCTTAGGCACTGTTACCCTGCTTTTCTCCTGCGGAGATGCAGGGGAAGAGAACAGTGTTACCATAGCCAAGGCATTTGGAACTGAGCTTACTCTCAGGGAGGCCAGAAGCAGAATGCCTAAAGGACTTACCGGGAATGACAGTATCGCGTTTTTGAAATCATACGCAGAACAGTGGGTCAAGGAGCAGGTACTCCTTGAAGCAGCAGAGCGGAATCTGGATGCCGAAGAGCTTGATATGAGCAAAGAGCTTGAGGATTACCGAAAATCTCTCATCATATACAGCTATGAGAACGCACTGGTAAATCAAAAGCTTGATACTCTGGTTTCCGAATCAGAAATGATGAATTATTATCAGACCCATCAGCAGGATTTTTCGCTGAAAGACAACATCATAAAAGTCAATTTCGTCAAGCTTCGAAAAGATGCTCCCGGCATCAGCAGAGCAAAAACCATGATGCGCTCCCAAAAAGAATCTGACCTTGTTGCTCTTGAGAATTACTGCCGAGACAACGCCGTTAATTTTTTTCTTGAAACAGATTCCTGGCTTATGTTCTCAGATCTGCTGAAAGAGGTTCCCATTCAAACCTATGACCAGGAGGCATTCTTAAAAAACAATCGTTTAATAGAGTTTATTGACGGTGATTATCTTTACCTTGTGAACATTATAGGCTTTCGCATCAAAGACTCTGTTTCTCCGTTTCCCTTCGAAAAAGACAATATCAGAAATCTAATCCTGAATAAAAGAAAGATTTCTCTGGTTGAGGAGGCCAAGAGACAAACGCTGGAGAATGCCATTCAGAAGAATGACGCTCAAATTATGATCAAATGAGTAAAAAAATCCTAAGATTCGTCCTCCTTATGTTTTCAATTTCTGAGGCCATGGCTCAGGAGCAGGAAGGAAAGGGTGTACTCATTGACGAGGTTGTGGGCGTGGTAGGTAAGCATACAGTGTTGCTTTCTGATATTGAAAATGAACTCGAACGCCTGGCCGGACAGGGAATGGTGGCAAATGATGAATCACGTTGCATTGTTCTTGAGGAATTACTTTTTCAGCGACTACTTGTTAACCAGGCAGATTTAGATAGCATGCAGGTAAGTGATGCTCAGGTGAATGGTGAACTTGAAAACAGAATGAGGTACTACATTCAACAAGCCGGCTCTGAACAAAAACTTGAAGCCTTCATGGGCAAAAGTATTGCTGAGTTGAAAGAAGACTACCGGGATGACCTGAAACGCGTGTTGCTTGCCCGCAACATGCAAAGCAAAATCACCGGCGAACTTAAGGTAACACCTTCTGAAGTAAGGCAGTTTTTTAATGCATTTCCTCAGGATAGTTTGCCTTTTATTGATTCTGAAATTGAACTTGCCCAAATTGTAAAAAAGGCTCCTGTGAATCCTGAGGAGCGGAGAATGGTGATTGAGAAGATGGAAAAACTTCGCGAGCGTATCAACAACGGAGAAGATTTCGCTGCACTTGCTGTTTTATACTCTGAGGATGGTTCTGCACCCATGGGTGGTGAGCTGGGCTTTAAATACCGCTCAGAACTCGTTCCGGAGTTTGCCGCAGCTGCCTTCTCACTGAAGGGAAAGGAAGTGTCTCAGGTTATAGAATCTCAATATGGTTTTCATATTGTTCAACTGATCATTCGCAAGGGCGAGCAGGCTAACGTAAGACATATCCTCATGTCACCAAAAATTCGTCCCTCTGATTTCCAGCTTGCCAGCAGCTTTCTCGACAGTATTAAATCAGAAATTGCATCCGGGAAAATTGATTTTGCCGCTGCTGCTCAGAAATACAGTGACGATGAGGAATCTAAAAACAACAATGGTAATGTGGTGAATATGGCCTCCGGCACTACACGATTTACCAATGATGAGCTGGACCCGGGTTTGTTTTTTGTATTGGATAAAATGAAGACAGGCGAGATTTCAGTTCCTGTTAAATATCAGACCAATGATGGAAAGCAAGCCTACCGGATTCTACTTCTGAAAACAAGAACAAACCCGCACAGAGCTAATCTTAAAGAAGATTATCAGCGTATTCAGTCTGTTGCTCTTCAAAATAAACAAAACAAGGTGCTTTCAGACTGGGTCAGAAAAAAACAGGCTGTAACTTATGTAAGGGTTGATGATAAATACCGCTCTTGCAAATTCCGTTACAACTGGTTTCCGGTCAAACAAGGTAAAAAACAATAAGCTTTTATGGAAAACAATAAAATGAATGATGTTCAGGCTGTAGACTCGTTCGTAAAAAAATATGCTGAATTGCGTGCTGAAATAGCCAGGGTTATCGTGGGGCAGGATCAGATTATCAGAGACGTCCTTATAGGAATCTTTAGCCGCGGACATTGCCTTTTGGTTGGTGTTCCAGGGCTTGCGAAAACCCTGTTGGTTAATACTATTGCAGATGTTCTTGGCCTTGATTTTAATCGTATTCAGTTTACGCCTGATCTTATGCCTGGTGATATTATTGGGGCTGAGATACTGGATGAAAGCAGGCAGTTCCGTTTCGTTAAGGGGCCGCTCTTTGCCAATATCGTACTGGCGGATGAGATTAACCGAACTCCCCCAAAGACGCAGTCTGCACTGCTCGAAGCAATGCAGGAGCGTTCTGTTACAGTAGCAGGTAAAAAATATCCACTCGGAAATCCGTTTTTTGTACTAGCCACCCAAAACCCTATAGAGCAGGAGGGAACCTACCCGCTTCCTGAAGCTCAGCTCGATAGGTTTATGTTAAGCCTTTGGCTCGACTACCCCAGTTTCGAAGAAGAAATCAATATCGTTAAAAACACTACCAGCGACCAGAAAATTTCATTGAGGAAAATCCTAAGCAATGAAGAAATACTCTTTTATCAGGATCTGGTCAGAAGAATTCCTGTTCCTCAAAATGTTCTTGAGCATGCTGTAAGGCTGGCCACTAAAACCCGCCCGGGTTCTCCCATG
>JBEGML010000244.1:0-8740 GCA_041183145.1 Bacteroidota bacterium
CTGACTGAGGTTGATTGGCTTGCTCAAGCCGTCTGCAGCAACCAGGCCAACTTCTCCAACCCATCTTCCTTTATCAAGAAAATCGACGAGTAAGTATTTCCCATCCGGCGACCAGTTATAATGCTGATCGCCATCGCTGTAAGAGTAGTTGTAAACAGAATCTAATACCATTCTTGTTTTTCCGCTGCTAAGGTTGAGTATTTTTAGTCTGACTCTGTTTTCCAGATAAGCAATCTCACTGCCATCGGGTGAGTAGCTGGCCTGAAATTCTTCCGCATCCGTGGCCAGTATTTTCTCTTCTTTTATTTTGCTGGCAGTGAAGAAAAAAGGATCGTCTCTTTTCTCTATAGTTGACCTGTAGATATCCCAGTTGGCGGTGCCATCTGCTCTGAATCTTTCGGCTGAGTAGAGTATGCTTCTACCATCGGGTGAGAAGGAAATGTTACGCTCCTGCTCTGCAGTGTGGGTTATTCTGCGGGTAGTCTCGAAATCGGTGGAGACTACAAAAACCTCTCCGCGTACGATAAAGGCAATCTCTTTTGCGTTCGGAGATACTGCAATTTCTGTAGCCTGGCTGGTGTATGTTTTGTATATTTTTTGGTTTTGCCTGAGATCAGATTGTATCCGGATAGTTACTTTTTTTGGTTGTTTTTCACCCTCACTTACGGTATAGATTTCACCATCATAACCAAAGCATAAGATTCCGTTTTTGGAGGCACTCAGGTGCCTGACAGGGTGATTTTTCAGATTGCTCACCTGTGCAACTGTGGCTCCGTTAAGGTCTGTTTTCCACACGTTGAGTGAGCCGCTCTTCTCGCTCAAAAAGTAAATTTCTTTATCATCTTTTCCCCATACAGGATCACGATCTTCGCCTTCGAAATTGCTAATTTTTCTGTGTTTTCCGGTTGTGGTATCGTAAATCCAGATGTCACGGGTGACAGAGGAAATATGATGTTTTCGGTATTCGTCTTCGTATCCCTTTCTGTCTTGATAAACTATCATTTTCCCATCTGAAGATGGACGGCCGAGCTGGGAACCGGTGCTGATTTCTGTTCTTGGATGCCCGCCTTTTACTGCTACGCTATATGTTTCAGGCAACGCGCCTGAGGGGAATTGGATATTTTGAGCTTCATCAATTCGTGTGGCATAGAAATACACTTTTTTGCCATCAGCAGAAAAGGCCGATGGCAATTCGTTGGAGGAGTGATAAGTGAGTCTCAATGGCTCCCCGCCTGCAGCTGGCATCACGAACACATCGAAGTTGCCATGCCGGTCAGATGCAAAAGCAATCATTTGACCATCGGCTGACCACACCGGCTGTCTGTCGGTGGCGATATGAGAACTGAGCATTCTGGCTTCTCCGCCTGTGGTGGAAACCAGCCAAAGGTCGCCCCGGAAGGAGAAGCAAATCTGACTTCCATCGGGAGAGATTGCAGGATATCGCATCCAAAGGGGAGTGGTTGCATCTTGTCCGAAGCAGGCAATGCTTAACAAAAGAAAGTAGGAGAGGAGTTTCAATGTTTTCATATGGTTACCGAAGCCTAAAAGTAAATAATTCCCATTAGTCTCTCCCAGGAAGTTTGCTGTAAGGCCTTGGAACTGCGCATATGTGCTGTCATATGACTTTTCCATATTTTTTATCCACTCCAAACTAGGTGATGGTGAAGGTTTACAATTTTCTTCGACGAGATATAATTGATAAAACATAAGAAAGCCGGGAACTTCCGGCTTTCTTATGTTCAAAGGTTTTTTTACCAATCCTGATTTAGCTCCTCCCGGATTTCGGTTTCTATCTCTTTCTCCAGTCTTTTATCTTTTTCATCGATAAGTCCTGAACAGTCTATACATTTCAGACCCTGCGGACTCATTATCCATCTTCTGTTTACCATGTCATGGTCCATGGTGTTTCCGATATTGTCAACATCGTCGAGCATATTAGCTACGCTTTTGTCGATAAAGATTGATTTTCCAACGGGCACTTCGAGGGTAATTCTGACTTGTTGCCCCCGCCATTTTTCAGATTTTGCAAGCTCATAGTAGGAGTCAAGAAGTAGAACAGAATCTTTCTGGGAAAAGGAGTATTGTATTTCTTTTGCCCTAATTGTCGCTTCCTTGTTTACTTCGCCCCTTGCTCTGCGAGAGATAAACAGGTTAAAACTGTCTGTGGAGCTTTTTACAATGCGCAAGCCCGGGTAAAAAATTCTCATGCTCTGATCTTCGTTGAGCTTAATGTGCCATCCGTTTTCTTCAGCATCTTCCTCGTCCCAATCGCTTACCATTTGTTTGGCTTTCAGGTAAAATACAGAGGAATCCGGAGCGGCTATGCTTACTTTTTCTTTAACAGTGCTTCTTTGTGAAAAGTCTGCATATAATTCACCTGCAACGCTCAGGGATACAACTATTCCTACAATCCAAAGGATGAGCGCGCTAATGTTTACCCACTTTTTCTTTTCTTTAATTTTCAGCACGATTCGCAATCCAAGGTAGGTTATCAGGAGAACAGGAATTCCAAAGCTTAACAATAGTCCGGCTTTTGCCAGAAACAACTGCGATGGATCATTGAACACTCTTAACATTAAGTCATTCAGGTTCATTGATTGTAGAGATTGTTCATTAATATTCACCCAAGTTTTGCCTCCAAAGGTTGCTGCCATTACGGTAAGCATCATTATAATTCCGAAAATCACCAGAAATAGTCCAATGAATTTTACTACTCCCTTGGCAAGATATTGGGCAAGGTTACTAAGGGCGTCGATGACTTTTTGCAGGATTCCCCTGAGGCCAGGGGCGTATTGCTGTCTGATGTTCTGCCCAGCATTGCTGGAATAAGATTTGAATCGTTTTTCAATCTCTTCCATCTCCTCCTTGATGTTTTTCTCGATATTACTGATGTTCACCGGTTCGCCTTTCATTTCAAGCTTTTGTGCTGTAGTTTTGGCTATAGGTATTACAATCCACAGCACTAAATAAAATAGCACTCCTGTTCCGGCAAGCAGCATGGCAGCAACGAAGGCAAGTCTTAACCAAACAGGATCCATATTAAAATAAGCAGCAACTCCACCACAAACCCCACCCAGAATTTTATCATCCGGGTTTCTGTAAATTCTTCTGTTTCTGCTATTGCCGGTTGGTATTTCTCCTGAGGTTTCCTGCTCAGAAGATTGGTGACGGCCTTCTGAACCGTCCATAAAATCTTCGGGCTTTCCCATGATGCCGATCATTTTTTCAACATCTTCCATTAATACAACGCTCCTAGTCTTTGCAAGAGCGTTTGAAAAAATCTCGGCAATTCTTGATTCTATGTCTGACATAATCTCTTCTCCGCCCTCGCTGCTGCTGAAATGCCGGCGTATGTCTTCAAGGTATTGTTTGAGTTTTTCATAGGCGAATTCATCAATAAAAAAAGCCTGCCCGCTGATGTTTATGCTGATGGTTTTATTCATGGCTTGGTGATTTTTTTGTGGTTTTGTTAACTGATTCTACAAGTTCGTCCCAGGTGCTCTGTAATTCGCGCAGAAAACGTTGTCCGGTTTCTGTTAAACGGTAGTATTTGCGGGGGGGGCCAGAGCTTGATTCTTCCCAGCGGTAACTCAGAAGCTGATCATTCTTCAATCTGGTTAGTAGCGGATAGAGTGTACCCTCAACTACCAGCAAACGCGCCTCCTTGAGTCTTTCAATTATCTCCGATGGATAAGCGTCTCCATCAGAGAGCACAGAGAGAATGCAGAATTCAAGTACTCCCTTACGCATTTGTGCTTTAGTGTTTTCAATGTTCATGATGCAGTTTATTATCGAACGTCAAACTCAAGTTTCATCATGTACTCAGTATCGTTCAACATCACGGTGGTATCTAGTTCCATTCTGCTGAAAGAGTCTTTTACATGGGCACACAATTTTTCATTGTCTCCCCTCACGCGCTTCAACTCAGGCTTGCCATTTTCATTTATTATAAAGATAACTTCAACACGCTCCTGTTTCATCTCTTTGGTCATCCAAACCGGTATTTGGATTTGCCTCCGAATTTCTTTTCTTAGTTTGCTTTTTAGCATCTGAACTTTACTGTCGCTTGCCAAGCTGCTGAAGCCCAGATTCATCAATAGGCCCAGTGTCAGAATTTTTTTCATGTTTTTCATGATGGTAGGTTTTAGGTTATTCATTGTTCTTTGTTTAGTCAGTTAATTGACAATGCAAAGATATTTATTAAATAATGTACTATGCATCGCATGGTACTAAAATAATTTTTAATTTACTGATAATCAATGAGAAAAAATCGTACTCAAATCAGCGGGATTATTTTGAACATGAAAAATTACCCCAATGAACTATGTGGCACCGGTGATAAAGAGCTAAGGCTTGACTTTAAAGGCAACATCTTCATTCTTTTCCATTAGTTTTGCGGCCTGCATGTTGGATTATCAAAGTATTCTCACCACGGAAGGGCTAATTAGTCTTTTCACCTTATCGCTTCTTGAAATTGTATTGGGTATCGACAATGTGATTTTTATTTCAATTGTCAGCACCAAGCTTCCCAAGCATCAGCAGCGGAAAGCCCGAACTATAGGTCTAAGTTTGGCACTTATTTTCCGCGTAGCTCTTCTATTTTGTATCTCATGGATTGTAGGCTTGAAGGAGCCATTGTTCACACTTTCCGAGTTTCAAACTACTGGCAGGGATCTCATCCTGATGGCAGGTGGTCTTTTCCTTCTGATAAAAACTACGATGGAGATACGTGATAAAATAAATCACATTGAATCAGAATCCTCAACCCGTGAGGGCTTAACGCTTCGCAGTGCTATTATTCAAATTGTTTTTCTTGACATTATCTTTTCCTTCGATTCCATTCTCACCGCAGTTGGTTTGGTTTCCAATGTTTTGCTCATGATAATAGCAGTTGTGATTGCCATGATTATCATGTTGGTGTTTTCTTCCTACGTAAGTGATTTCATCAACAAGCATCCAACAGTAAAAATGCTGGCACTTGCTTTTCTGCTGGTAATCGGTTTTGTTCTTTGTGCAGAGGCTATTCACCTTCATGTTGAAAAAGCCTACATATATGTTGCTCTTGGGTTCTCACTTTTTGTGGAATCACTCAACATGGCCATGCGAAGCCGCTCTCACAGAAAGGTTAAAAAGAATGTCTGATTTACTGCTTTTTAAACCCATCTTCATATCCTTCATAAAAAGCCCTAAGTGAAGAATCACGTCCGGCAATTTTTCTGGATAACTCTCCCGGCTTCCCTGTAACTGCGTTTTTGAAATCTCTGTTTCCAAATGCAAATCCCAGATCGTATAATCCTTTGCTGAATCTTGATGCCGCCTCGCCGCGGTTCAGCAGCTCCTGATAAATACTCAGACTTTGATCCAGTTCATTCTTCTCACGGTAGAATTTCGCGAGATACATCAGTCCCGAGGGTCTGAAGTTGTCTAGTGCAAACTGCTTAAGTGGCTTGTATTTTAAGCCTCTTTCTTCAAGGTTAAATTGATAAAAGTACTTTTCGGCTTCTGCGTATTTCTTAACAATTTCTTCTGTTTGGTTTTTGCTTTGCATCTCTAGAATCTGATTCATCATTTTCTGATAAACCGATGCAGGCAAAACAGAACTGCGTTTCTCCTCGAATCCTGTTCCGTCAAGTTTGCAGTCTGGATGCTTTGATAAAATTTCGGCAGTCTTGTTACACGCATCTTCGGCCCTGATATAATTTTTCACACTTGATTCACGCTCGAACTGATTCATGTATTCACGAATATTTTCCTGCAGTTTTTCGCACATCCTTTTTTGTAATTCTTCTTTGTATTTCCCCATTCCTGCCTGTATTTCAGTGTCCTTTTCAAGGTGATAACGTGTCAAAAAATCACTCAGATCTCCAAAAGCTTCTTCCAGATTTTTGCTCTCTGAAAGTGTCTTGATTTTCTCCATGGCTATGGGTTTGGCAATCACGGAGGCGCTCTTAATAAACTGCTCTCCTTGTTCAAGCTTATTTTCGGCCATCTTCCTCTCCGCAAACTCTATACATCCAAAGGCATCCTGAATCTTTCCTGCCTTGAAAAAAGCCTCTGCCTGCTGCATTTTTTCGCCAATTTCTGCAATCACAATGGAGGTCTTGAGACTATCCAGTCTATTGCAGTTGAGGCTGCGATGGCTTGAGCAAAAATTTCGGCTTCTGTCATGTGCACCTAGCGCGGCATCGAGATTTCCGCTCTGTAAGGCCATAAATCCATCAGCAATGAATTGGTTTAACATGCTCTGCCGGCATCGGTCCATGGCGAGGTATATTTCGTTATGGCAGTACATTCCTCTGATATCATGGCACAATTTTTCAGCCCTATTTAAGAGATCTAATCCTTCTTCCGGCTTCCCTTTTTTTCTTGTATCTTCTGCCTTATTCAGGTAAACTTGAAAGATGTCTTTAAAGGTTATCAACATTTTCCCTGCAGTCTGTGGGTCAGGGTTCATTCCAAACCAAGCCGATCTTAATTCTTCCTCTGCCTGCTGATATTCGCCTTTGTTGATTCTGATTAGTGCAAGTTCATAGGCTGAGGGTGCGAAAAAGGGGTTCAAAGCTATTGAACGTCTGAACCAGTCGCCGGCCTCTTCCTCTCTTTTCATCCTCACAGCGTCAAGTCCTTTTCTGTAGTAGTAACTGTCTAATGAGGCAAAAACCTGATTCAATACTGCTCTTCTTGAAGCAATTTTCTGCTGAACTTCTTCCATGAGTCGAACTAACCCGGCAGGGTCTTGTATCCCCAGTTTTAATTTTTCAATGTGGTTACGAGCTTTAACTTGCCATAACTTTGAGTCTGCTTCATTGAGTTTACCTACCAATATGTCGCTTTGTGAAGGTTCAGGCGGGGGCATCTGATCGAGTTGGAATTTTAGTTCCTGCAGTATGCCGACCGAAACATAATAATCGTCAATGGCCTGCACTTTCCACCTCAACTCCTGTATCCGTGCCGGATCGTAATAAATCTGCAAGTCCATCATCTGCGGAGCGAGGCCATTTACAGGTATCAGGTTTAAACGCCCCCTGCTGTTGAATCCTGATCTGCTGTCTAATTTGCCTGTTTGTATGATACTGATGATTCTGCCATCTATGGTTTTCAGTCCTATTGATGCTTCAATTTGTGATGGCAAGAGAAATTCACCCAATGGAAATCTTCGGTATTCAGACATGCCGCTGCTACTCCAGTTACTAAATGAGATGGAGAAGCCTGTCATATTTTGCTCTCTGTACAGGTTGAGTTCCGACTCCAGGCTGATTTGATAGGAGGGTTGCTTTCCGGGGGCCATTGAGCCACTTTTCAAAATATCCAGAAGGGCTCTTGTGTATTCAGGACTAGCCTGCAGTGACTGATAATTGACCGGGAAATTCAAAGGGTTTTTTCCGCTGTAAATAGTCTGAGCCTGAATGCAGCAGGAGAAAAGCAAAAAACAAAATAGGAGGGAAGGTTTATTCATCATGGATTCATTTGACCTTCAAATTTGCAATGATTGTACCAAATCAAGCAAACAAAGTGTAATAATCCAGTAGGAAAAAGGTAACAAACAAAATACTGGCAATGCCATTTGTGGTAAAAAAGGCAATGTTTACCTTGCTCAGGTCGTCTACTTTGACCAGAGAGTGCTGATACACCAGCATAGATGAGAAAATACCCCAGCCAATAAAATAATAGATTCCACCCTGATCCAAAATGCCGGGCAAGAACAGGCAAACTGCGGCCAGAAGATGAAAGCATCTGGAGAGCAACAGCGCATTTTTTTTGCCCAGATATACCGGGATAGATCTGAGATTGAATTTAGAATCGAAATCTGTATCCTGAAGTGAGTAAATAATATCGAAACCACTTACCCAGAATAGCACAGATATGGAAAAAAGAGCCGGAACCAGAGCGAAATGTCCTGTTGCCGCCATATACGCACCCAATGGAGCCAATGATAACCCAGCTCCCAGAATTAGATGACAGAACGGGGTGAAGCGCTTGGTATAGCTGTAGCCCAAAACAATCACCATCGCAACCGGTGAGAGGTAGAAGCAAAGGTCGTTAATGGTATAAGTCGTAATGGTAAATAGAATCGTGTTCAAAAAAACGAAAATCAATGCGCTTTTTGGACTTATGACTCCTGACGGAATCTCACGAAAAAAAGTACGGGGGTTCTGTTTGTCAAATTCTCTGTCTGCGTATCGATTAAATGCCATAGCTGCATTTCTTGCGAATACCATACATGCCACGATTTTTAGCAATAGAAAAGAATCGAATGAAATATGCTCCAGTTCAAGCGCAAGAAAATAGCCAACCAAAGCAAATGGCATTGCAAAAATCGTGTGGCTGAATTTAACCATAGACAAAAAGTTCTTCGCTGTATCTCGTGGCATGACTTTTTAAGTGCTTGGGTAGTTCTCAAACACAAAAATGAGAATTTGGTTTATAGTGTGTCCTTGATTTTACTAACCATTTGAACCTGACTGTGAATTTCTAACCTAACTTTGGCCCTGTTGAGCAATTATTTTCGATATTTCATCAGACTTGCCTATCTCGGAACTAACTACCATGGATGGCAAATTCAAACTAATGGTATTTCCGTGCAGGAGGTACTTGATCTGGCCTTGTGTAAAATCCTTGGCAAACCTCTAAAAACTCTCGGCTGCGGCAGAACCGATACCGGCGTGCATGCCAGATCTTTTTATGCTCATTTCGACATAGATACCGCTCATACTGAACGGGATTCTCTGGTGTATAAACT
>JBEGML010000245.1:0-6012 GCA_041183145.1 Bacteroidota bacterium
GGGCCGATGACGAGATTGATCTATTAAAGCCACACATCCTTTTTTTGGAGGCAAAGGGATACAAGATAGACACGGTAAAAAGCGGACAAGACGCGCTCGACAGGGTTAGACAGAAGTCTTATGACCTGGTTTTTTTAGATGAAAATATGCCCGGGATCAGCGGTTTAGACACCTTGAGCCGCATCAAGCATGACAAACCGGGAATGCCAATTGTTATGGTAACCAAGAGCGAGGAAGAGCATATCATGGAAGATGCGATAGGTTCAAAAATTGCGGACTATCTTATTAAGCCGGTAAATCCCAACCAGTTGCTGCTTACTTTAAAGAAAAATCTTGATCACCGCAGGCTTCAGCAAGAGAAAAGCAGCACCGGGTATCAGCAGGAATTCAGAGAAATTGGCATGCAGATTAATGGCCGACCCGATATTTCGGAGTGGTTAGAGATCTACCGAAAGCTCACGTTTTGGGAATTAGAGCTTGAAAAAAATACCGATCAGAGTCTGCTGGAGATCTTCAGTTTTCAGAAGAATGAAGCCAACGCCCGATTTTGTGATTTCATTGAAGACCATTATACAGACTGGTTAAAAGGCATTGACAAGAGTGCACCATTGATGTCACACACGCTATTTAAAAACAAGGTTAGTCCATTAATTCAGGAAGATTCACCATTATTTCTTATCGTGATTGACAACCTTCGTTATGATCAGTGGAAGATTTTGCAGCCCATTATTGAAGAGTATTTTAGTGTGAAAGAAGACGGAATGTACCTGAGTATACTACCTACCGCTACTCAATATGCCAGAAATGCTTTTTTTTCGGGACTATTGCCTTCGGAGATGGAGAAGCGCTTTCCTAAACTATGGGTAGGAGAAGAAGATGAAGAAGGCAAGAACATGCATGAAGAAGAATTCCTGAACGAGCAGCTAAGGAGATTGGGAAAACAGGTAAAGAGCAGCTATACCAAGGTGACCAATTTACATTGGGGGAAAAAGCTGGCAGACAACATACATAACCTTATGCAGAATCCGCTCAATGTGATAGTTTACAATTTTGTAGATATGCTTTCACATGCGCGTACCGAAATGGAAGTAATAAGAGAGCTTGCCGACAATGAGCGGGCTTACCGATCTATCACACGATCATGGTTCGACCATTCACCCTTGCTTGAGGCGATCAGACTAATAGCTCAGCGCAGGGGCAGGATTTTTCTCACTACCGACCACGGAACGATTCATGTGAAGGAGCCATCGAAAGTTATCGGCGACCGCAACACCAACACCAACCTGCGATACAAGCAGGGGAAGAATCTAAATTATGAGCGGAACGATGTATTTGAAGTAAGAAATCCTGCCGATGCGTATTTACCAAGAACCCATGTAAGTACCTCCTATATTTTTGCAAAAGGAAGCAGATTTTTTGCCTATCCGAACAACTATCATCACTACGTAAATTATTACAGGAACACCTTTCAGCATGGAGGCATTTCTATGGAGGAAATGATGATTCCCTATGTTTACCTTCAGGCCAAATGAAATTAGAACGCGAGGCGGGAGAAACAGAGATTGACGAGATAGCGGAACTGTTATTGCCCTATTTGAATCAACACAGACTATTGCTCCTTTACGGAGAGCCCGGCTGTGGAAAGACCACATTGGTGAGGGCTTTGATGCAAATTACCGGATACAGAGGAAATGTGCAGTCTCCGACTTTCTCTCTTGTGAACCAATACAACCTTGAATCCGGGAACATAGTTTATCATTTTGATTTATATCGACTAAGCGGTCAGGCAGAAGCTGATGAAGCAGGCATCAGTGAGATGTTGGTATCAGGAGGCTGCAGCAGACTTGTGGAATGGCCCGAGCGTTTGCATGAGCGTAATTATGAGGATGCGGTTACGGTGAGAATTTTTTACAAAGGAGAGCGGAGGCTGTATCTGATAGAGGACAAAAAAACAGTTTGAAATCGGCGATTGGGTGATTAACTTTGCAGGAATAGTGCAAACATGGTAACACCCAAAGAATTATTAATAAGTCTTCAGCAGCAGGGCGCACTGCTACCGCAGGAGGAGATGCTTGAGGTGGCCCGCAAGCGGGGATCATTGTTCATTGGTATTCCGCGAGAGAGTTTTTTTCAGGAGAATCGGGTGGCCCTTGTACCGGATGCGGTTAATTTGCTCGTTATGAACGGACATCATGTTGTGATAGAGAGTAAAGCCGGGGAGACTGCCCACTTTGACGATCGTGATTACAGCGAGGCGGGTGCGAAAATTGCTTATGACAGGAAGGAGGTTTTCGAAGCAGATATCATATTGAAAGTAACCCCACCTTCTTCGGAGGAGATCAGTTTACTAAAACACAAGCAGACCTTATTTTCCGCGCTACAGATGACGGTTCAGACCGACCAGCTGATTAAGCAATTGATGGAAAAAAAGGTTACGGGAATTGCCTATGAATACATCATGGATGATGATGGAATCTATCCCATCATCAGGGCTATGAGTGAGATTGCAGGAAACACCTCTATATTAATTGCTGCGGAATATCTGAGCAACATCAACAATGGAAACGGATCGATGTTCGGGGGCATTACGGGGAGTCCGCCCACAGAGGTTGTTATCATTGGTGCAGGAACTGTTGGAGAGTTTGCTACCAGGGCTGCACTTGGTCTTGGAGCATCTGTGAAGATTTTCGACAATTCAGTTTACAGACTACGCAGACTTCAAAGTGATTTAGGAACCAGAGTATTTACGTCTGTTCTTCAGCCAAAGATACTGGCAAAAGCGCTGAAGACTGCCGACGTTGCTATTGGAGCATTGAGGTCGTCAAGCGGACGTACGCCATGCGTAGTGAGTGAGCAAATGGTGAGTGAGATGAAGCAAGGTTCAGTGATTATTGACATCAGCATTGATCAGGGTGGGGTTTTTGAGACATCAGAGGTCACCAATCATACCCAGCCTATATTCAGAAAATTCGGAGTGATACATTATTGCGTACCCAACATTCCATCACGTGTTTCACGCACGGCGTCATATGCTTTGAGCAATGTGATCACGCCCATTTTACTCAGCATGGGAGACGAGGGAGGCATAGAGCAGATGTTACGGCATCAAAAAAATGTTCGGCAGGGTGTTTATCTCTACAATGGCATTTTAACCAGTAAAAATCTGGGGGAGGCATTCAGATTGCCTTACAAGGATTTAGATTTACTAATGGCAGCTTTTTGAGATGAATTTCGGAAAGAGGCTGAAGCTTTATCTGGGTGGTTTTCTGATTGGGACTCTTGTGGTGTATTTTTTTGTTTACAAAGACAGAAATATATACAAGAGCCCGGAGGAAATAATTTTAGAGAGAGCTGCGGGCAATCCGACGCAATATTCAGAGAGGTCGGCTTGCATTTTAAAATGTATTCAGGTCGGAGACAGTATTGCGGACAGTTTATGGCGGCTTGCCCGTGTTTCGTATAAGGAGAGTGATGTGAGGAAGAAGCCTAATCCGGTTTACAGAATTTATTTTTCGGCCAACAAAAACGGAATAGACTGGGCGAGGCTTGAGCAGGATCCGATGAGGAATAAAGTGCTTGATATTGGATTAGTAGCCGGTGTTGACAGTTGTGCCTGTCCCCTGTGACCGTTTTCCGAGTTCAATGACCTCAAAGTCTGAGGGACCATTTTCACCGATATTTAATTTAAGGACAGTACGAACATGATGAAAGCCTTGCCGGCCTGCAGCTCCGGGATTGATGTAGAGCAGATTATTTGAATTATCAAATGCAACTTTAAGAATGTGTGAATGACCGCAGACCAGGATATTTGGTTGATGAAGTTTAATCAAGGAGCGACATTGGGGTGTGTAGGATCCGAAAGGGCCGGCGATGTGAATGAGTAATATTTTGAGGCCCATAATATCGAAGATCAGGAATTCAGGGCAAAGCTGCCTGAGGGAGTTTCCATCGATATTACCGAATACAGTCCGGCATGTCTTGATTGATTGCAGTGGGGTCAACACTTCACCCTGCCCGAGGTCACCTGCATGCCAAATTTCATCGGTGTCAGCAAAGTGGTGGAGGATGCGGGGATCGAGCCAGCCATGAGTATCAGAGAGTATTCCGATTTTCAAATCAGCGAATCAGCGTTACGGTTCCCTTTAATCGTTTAGTATTTGCCTCACTGTCTCTAAAGACAATGTCATATACATATACGCCATCGGGAAATCCTTCGCCTGTCCAGATAACTTCTTTATCCCCTTTAATGTAGAAGACCCTCTCACCCCAACGGGAATAGATGCTCATTTCAATATCAGCGTATGCAAAAGCAACAGGGTTAAAAAAATCATTCAGACCATCACCATTAGGAGAAAATGCATTAGGGGCGAAGTTTGTCATTTCAGGATTAACGGTGATACAAACACTTGCAGAGTCGGTACATCCGAGGATATTTTCGGTGACAAGAGAGATACAATAATTTCCGGGAGCTTTATACGTATATATGGGTTCATATTCATTGTTTGAAAAACCTACACCATCGCCGAAGTCCCATTTCAGGTTACAATCCCGAGCGCTTTGATTTGATATTATTGGGACAGGGTTTGACATATTAATGCTCTGATTGGCAATGGAGAATTCTGCCAGGGGATTTGTGGCAACACTGATAAAGTCAATTTGATTCAGAATTGATGAACAACCTTGAGGAGAGGTAACCTGTAGTGCTACATCGTAGCTATCATTTTCGGAATAACAGAAAGAGATCTGTTGGCCGCTTCCGGATGCGCCATTACCAAAACTCCATTGAAAAACTGAATTTGCTATATCGGATAGGGCTTGAAAGGTAGGACAGAAAGGTATGCATCCAGACTGCTGATCTACCGAAAAAGAAATCTGAGGTGAGGGGTTAACTGTAAGGGGAAGTGTAAAAGTGGGAGCCTGGCAACCATTTGCATCAATTGCATTAAGGTTGATAATAGAGGAGTTTTGTGCGAGATGTTGGATAAGGCTTCCGCTTTGAATACCGGCACCTGAGAAATCCCATGAAAAATTAACAGGGGCTGCACCTTCGAGGTATGAGGCAAGTAATTCCAATGTATCTCCGGCACAAAGACTTGGGGGTGTCGGAAACGAGATTTCAAAATCGGGATCATCAAGAGTGTAGGTTTGTTGAGAGGTGCAAGCATTTGCATCAGTGACCACTAATGTGTAGGAGCCTTCAGGGATACCACTGAGCGCATTCGATGTTGATGCAGGAGAGTTTGACCATTGATATTGATACCCAGACGCACCCGGAGTTCCACCTGAGGCTGAAACAGAAATACTACCATCAGAAAAGTTATCACAGAGAGGATTCAGAAGAGTGAGTAAATTTAATTGCAGGGGTTGAAGCGGTTGACCAACAGCAACGGCCAACAATGCGGTGCAACCATTTGCGTCGGAGACTTCCACTGCATAATTACCTGCATTAAGTGAAGGGAAGGTTCCTGTAGCAGAAATATTAGCGGCGATGTTATACTGGTAGGGAGGCGTTCCATTCTGGGCTGAAACGGAAATTTCACCTGAGTTTGCACCATAGCACAATACATCGGTAAGGTTGACAAGGTTAAGGGAAACAGGAATTGCAGGCTGAGTTATATTAATAGAAAGTTGAGAGGTGCAGGAATTAGCATCAGTTACGATAAAGGAGTAGTTACCAGCCAAAAGGTTAGAAAAAGTTTGATTGTTTCCGCCACCACCGCCTGATAGTGAGTATGAATATGGGCTTGTACCACCGGCGGCAGTTAATGTGACCTGGCCAGATGAAGCACCGAAGCATAATACATTGGTTTGAGAGAGTAAATTAAGAGTTAATGGGGCGATAGGCTGAGTGATAACGAAAGGCACCAACGCAGTGCATGCATTGGCATCAGAGATTACAGCATTATATGCACCACTGATAAGAGATGAGAAATTGCCTGTAGAATTTGAAGATCCATTTAAGGAGAACTGATAGGGAGAAGTGCCTCCGGAAGCAGCGATGGAAACCGAGCC
>JBEGML010000246.1:0-5306 GCA_041183145.1 Bacteroidota bacterium
TCACCACGAATCAGCCCAAAAAGGTGAAGTATAAGTGCAAATTAGAGGGCATGGATGAAAACTGGAGCGGGCTAACTTCCCGCAATGAAGCTACCTATGGCAACCTACCGCATGGAACCTATACTTTTTTAGTAAAAGCCATGAACAGCGAAGGCCTTTGGAGTAAGCCCTTTGCCTATACTTTTACTATTCGTCCGCCCTGGTGGAAAACGTGTTGGGCCTATAGTTTGTATTTATTTTTTGGAATTTTTTCTGTCTCCGGCTATCTGCGCTGGCGAGATCGAATGGCTTTATTAAGGCGTAAAATTTTACAGCAAAGAGTAACGGAAGCAACGGATGAAATACGGCATCAGAAGGAAATCGTAGAAAAACAAAAAGAAGAAGTAGAGAAACAGAAGGAGGAAGTAATCGTTCAGAAAAAGGAGGTGGAGAAACAGAGAGAGGAAATATTAAATCAGAAGGAGGAGGCTGAAAAGCAGAAACGACGTAGTGATGTTTTGCTACTAAACATTCTTCCATTTGAGGTTGCGGAGGAGTTAAAAATGAAGGGAGAATCAAAGGCAAAAAATTTTGATGAGGCAACGGTACTATTCACAGATTTTAAAGACTTTACAAGTATTTCTGAGAGAATGAGTGCTGAGGAGTTGGTTGCCGAGCTACATTATTGTTTCAGTGCCTTCGATAAAATTATGCTAAAGCATGGTTTGGAGAAAATAAAAACAATCGGCGACAGCTACATGGCTGTTGCGGGAGTTCCGGATCCCAGTGAGGAAAGCGCAGTTGATGCCGTTAGGGCCGGTCTGGCAATTACCAAATTCATCTCAGGTTATAATGAATCTAAAAAGCAACAAGGTAAAGATACATTCGAGATAAGAGTGGGAGTTCATACGGGGCCATTAATTGCAGGTATCGTAGGAATCAAGAAATTCCAGTACGACATCTGGGGCGACACGGTAAATATCGCATCCAGAATGGAAAGTAACGGAGCAGTTGGTCGGGTTAATATCTCATCTACGACTTATGAAATTGTAAAGCCCTATTTTCATTGCGAGCACCGTGGTGGTATTGAGGTCAAGGGCAAGGGCAATCTTGATATGTATTTTGTTCTGGATAAAAAGAAATCAATGGTTTCATAGATTTTGAGTGAAAGTCTATGAGATTTTCATAACTCTCACTATGAAAGTAGTACCTTCTTATTCAGACCTTTTTCCTTAATTTAGTCCTCATGCTTCGTTATCTATTTTTAGTTTTATTTTTAATTCTGTTTTCCTGTACACGTCAAAAGCAGGAGGGATACACCAATACCCAACAGCCCAAAGTAGTAGAAGCCAAAGGTTATGTGGTACCCAAAGACAGCATGGCAGAGCCTAAGGTTGTCTTGGTAGATGAAAGCAAGCTCAAAAAAATACCTGTTGGTAAACCTAAGGTAGTACCCACCAACACCAATGTTCACCCTGCCGGCAAGGGCAAGGTGGTGCTGGTGGATGAAGCAAAGCTCCGCATTATCACTCCCGGAACCGATACGTTTTCCTTGCCCAAAACAGTACCGGCTATTGACAGCCCTTTTGTTACTGGCATCCCCGAAGTAAACATTGCCAAAGACCCCTACATCAAAGACCAAAACCCTCAAAATTTCAGTTCGTTTAGCAAACTCCAGGGCTTGAAGCATGATGCTGTTCGCTGCATGCTTCAGGATAAATTTGGAAACCTCTGGTTCGGCTCGGCGGGTGGCGGTGTCTCGAAATATGATGGGCGGTATTTTACTCATTTTACAGAAAAAGAAGGACTGAGTAATAATGTTGTTTGTAGCATATTAGAAGACAGGTCTGGAAACCTCTGGTTTGGCACCTGGGGCGGCGGAGTATCAAAATACGACGGAAAACGGTTTACTCATTTTTCCATTAAAGAAGGTTTAAGCAGTAATTTTATCAATTGTATCTTAGAAGATAAATCAGGAAATATCTGGTTTGGCACCTATCTTGGCGGCGTCTCTAAATTCGATGGAAAGGAATTTACTTATTTTTCCATTAAAGAGGGTCTTTATGACATTGTGGTGTGTATGCTGGAAGATAAACACGGAAACCTCTGGTTCGGCACTGACGGCGCAGGGTTATTTAAACTTGCCCGGAGTAAGTCCGAAGGGGATGAACACTACAGCTTTACCCATTTCACCGAAAAAGACGGCCTCTGCAGTAACTATATTTTGAGTGCATTAGAAGACAAGTCCGGAGACCTCTGGTTTGGTACATTTGGTGGCGGCGTCTCTAAACTTAAATTTAAGAAAGTCGAGGGGTACGATAAGTTTTCATTTATTAACTATTCTGAAACGGACGGACTAGTCCGCAATGATGTCAGGAGTATTATTGAGGATATATCAGGAAATATCTGGTTTGGCACCTATGGCGGCGGCATATCCAGATTCGATGGAATCGGCTTCGCTCCATATACCGAAAATGAAGGTCTGATCAAAAATGTTGTTTATTGCATTCTAGAAGACAGATCAGGGAATATGTGGTTTGGTACTAATGGCGGTGTTTCTAAATACGTACCCCGAGGGTTTAGTCATTTTAGCTTACAAGACGGCTCGAGTCATGATGTTGTCTATCGCATCCTTGAAGATAGGTCAGGAAATCTTTGGTTCGGCGATGAGGACGGCGGTGCATCGAAATACGACGGAAACCGAGTGGAGGAAATGGAGAGGTTAATCAAAGAGGGAAAACCTATTCCTCCGCAAGCTCAACAAGGACTTAAAAAGGAAAATGGAAAGCTTGTTAAATCCATTACTCATTTTACCGAAAAAGAAGGCCTTAGCAAAAATTTTGTTTGGAGCGCTTTGGAAGACAGTCAGGGAAACTTCTGGTTCGGCACATGGGGTGGCGGTGTCTCGAAGTTCGATGGCAAAAGCTTTTTTCATTTTACCGAAAAAGAGGGTCTTAGCAATAATTATGTTTTAAGCATTTTAGAAGACAGATCAGGAAACATCTGGTTAGGAACTAATGGAGGCGGAGTCTCTAAATACGATGGAAAGAGCTTTACTCATTTTACAAAAAAAGAAGGTCTGGCCCAGGATGTCGTAAGAAGTATTTTAGAGGATAAATCCGGAAACCTTTGGTTCGGTACCTGGGGAGGCGGGGTCTCGAAACTTGCTCTGAACAATTTGGCGGGCTACGGTCCTTATACCTTTACAAATTATTCCATACAGGAAGGTCTGAGTAATAACAATATCACTAGCATGCTGGAAGACAGGTCAGGCAACCTGTGGTTTGGTACTTTCGGCGGCGGCGTCTCAAAACTTGCTTTAAGCAAAGTCAAAGGCAAGGATACTTACAACTTTACTCATTTTACCGAAAAAGAAGGTCTGAGCAATAATTTTGTTCTGAGTATTTTAGAGGATATTTCCGGAAACCTTTGGTTCGGAACACGGTTTGGTTTAAGTAAATTAACATCGGAAAAATTACTCGATCTTCAACAGATTTATGGTAATGAAAACGGAATTAATAAAAGGCAAGACTATCTATTCTTTAAAAACTTCGGTTATGAAGATGGGTTTTTAGGAATTGGTTGTAATTCAAACAGCATCTATCAATCTAAAGATGGAAAAATCTGGATTGGAGCAAATGACAGAATAACGGTTTTCCGCCCCGAAGCTTTGTTACCTGATACCCAATCACCCAATATTCAACTATCCGGTATAGATCTTTTTAACGAGTCTATTCCCTGGTCGCAGTTAAGAAGCAAACAGGACAGCACCCTTGTGCTTAGAAACGGCATGCAGGTAGCGGATTATTTTTTTTCCGAGGTGAGTCGCTGGTATAACTTGCCTGAAAATCTGAGTTTGGCTTACAACAACAATTATCTTACTTTCAAATTCATTGGTATCAACATGAGCCAGCCTAAGCGTGTAAATTATCAGTATAAATTAGAGGGCATGGATGAAAACTGGAGCGGGCTTACTTCCCGCAATGAAGCTACCTATGGCAACCTGCCGCATGGAACGTATACCTTTTTGGTAAAAGCCATGAACAGCAATGGTGTGTGGAGCAAACCATTTCAATATACGTTTATCATTCGTCCGCCATGGTGGAAAACTTGGTGGGCGTATTCGGCTTATACATTTTTTATCATAGGCTCGGTATACAGCTATATTCGTTGGCGTGAACGCACCTTGCGGGCCCGACAAAAAGAGCTGGAGGAAAAAGTAGATGAAGCAACAGTTGTTATCAGGAAAGAAAAGGAACGCTCAGATAATTTACTTCTTAACATTTTACCTGCAGAAGTAGCCGAAGAACTAAAATCTAAAGGTAGTGCCGATGCGCAACAAGTGGATGAAGTCACAGTATTGTTCACCGATTTTAAGGGTTTTACACAGTTATCAGAAAAACTAAGCCCTAAGGAATTGGTATCTGAAATTAATGAATGCTTTTCTGCATTTGACCATATCATGGAAAAGTTCGGAGTTGAAAAGATAAAAACTATTGGAGATGCCTATATGGCAGCAGGGGGATTGCCCTCCGCTAATAATACACATGCTGAAGATGTAGTGAGAGCAGCACTGGAAATTCAGGCTTATATGCATCAGCACAAAGCAAAAAAAATAGCTGCCGATGAATTGTTTTTTGAGATACGCATCGGTGTGCATACAGGTCCTGTTGTTGCGGGTATTGTGGGAGTTAAGAAATTCCAGTACGACATCTGGGGCGATACCGTTAATACCGCCTCCAGAATGGAGAGCAGCGGTGAAGTGGGTAAAGTAAATGTTAGCGGAAGCACTTATGAAAGAATTAAAAACGATTTTAAATGTTCTTACAGAGGTAAAATTCAGGCTAAAGGAAAAGGTGAAATTGATATGTATTTTGTTGAGGCTTAGAGTCTTTGCCTTGTTGTAGTTTTTTTTAAATCATCAAGATTGAAAAACTATCGCGACATACTTTGGCGTAATCGAGATCCATTTTTGGGCAGAAAAACAAAGTTATGATCAGTCCTGTTCTAATGAACGCCTTAAAAAACAAGACCTTAGGTGCAGATAAGGTTTTCCAGAAAATGCCTATTTCTGAAGTTATCAATGACAGAGTTGGGGCCTATCTCAATAGTCTAAATCTTTACCTGCTTTATTTTAATTATTTGCCCAATTTTCTGCAGGAAATTGAAATTGATTGTAAAAGGGCGGGGGAGTGGTTTCAGAAAAAATATGAGTCTGAAATCAAAGACTTTTATTTTAGTAAAAGATATTTGCGAGGAAAGGATGAATCGGAAATTGACGATATGTTTTTTATGATTGACGAAGATCTTATTGTTGATTTCGATAC